>CAZPXE010000446.1:0-3364 GCA_964590545.1 uncultured Rhodobacterales bacterium
AAGCAAGCCGCTGATTTCGCGCATTTTTCGGTGTTGAGAGGGGTGGATTAATGGGGCCTGACCCTAGTTCGATTGCAAGAACCAAGGCAGTGTAAAGCCGCGGTTTCGCCCTGCCGGAGCTTGCGCGACGCTTGGATGAATCCGCTCTGACGCGTCATGGCCGACACGGCGGGCGCGGCGTGTCACCAGCAAACGCCCCATGCCCCGGAAACTTCCAGAAGACGGCGCGCTCGCATCCTGCGGGAAACGGCTTTGCCAACCATCAGGCAGCGGCAATCCGGCGTGCTGCGCCTTCTCCAGCATCCAGACCAGCGGGATATTCGACAGGGGCCGCGCGTCTTCGAACCCGCCGAGCATGCCGCCTACATCGCCATGGGTGCCGCGAAACCACATCTGTTCAACCTCGCCGGGCCAATTGGCGTCGCTGTGCCACATGACCGGGGCATAGGCGATCCGCGTTTCACTGCGGGCCAGCGCGTGATAACCGCGTTTGACAGTTGCGCCGAGATGGTGCGAATGGAACGCGTGTTGCGGCACCGAAAAGCGCCATAGAAGCGGTAGGTTAAGGCCGAGCGATTTGACCGTATCCCAGACGCCGATCATTTCAATCTCGACCTCGCGGTGGCAATAGGCCTGCGCAAAAGCATGGGCGGCATCGCTGCGCGGGTTCACTTCGTAGTGGCGGTAGATGTCGCGCACATTGCGCTGCGTGGCGGCATCAGAGCGCAGCAGACCGACCTGATCAATCACCCCAGCCAGCGAGCGAACCGCATAGGCACCGCGCGAAAAGCCCATCAGGAAAATCTTGTCGCCGGGCCGGTAGCGCGAGGCGAGATAGCCATAAGCACGGCGGATTTGACGGTTAATGCCGCGTCCAAGGATCACATCGCCCGCCCGCCGCCAATGCGACCATTGAATGCCCGGCTCGTAATAGACATTCACCCCAGCGCCATGCCCTTTGAGCAGTTTGAACGTCAGGCCCGCATTGGTCTCATGCCCCGGCGCGAGGGAGGACATGGTGCCGTCAATAACAATCACATGGGTCGTCGCGCCGCGCACGGGCGGGCCGGTTCGCGCCATGCCACGCCCGAAGGCGCGTTGCAGCAGCCGGGTGATCCGGCGGGAGAGGCGCGGGCCTAGCATCGCGACCTCGCGCCATGCGGCACCCGTCCCGGGCTTGACCCGGGACCTCGACGATCAAAGGAGTTGCTCAGGGCGGCGAGGCCCCGGCTCAGGGCCGGGGCGGGTTGGAACAACCCACAGGAGAGGCACAGAAAATCAACGCAAGCGCGCCCTGCCCGCCATAAGCGGGACCGAGGCGCAGAGCGCGCCGGGTTATTCAGCTGCCATCCTGCTTTCATTCAACATTTCCCATACGCGCAGTGGCGTGAACGGCATATCGGCCTGTCGCACCCCTGCGCCCCAAAGCGCATCTTGCATCGCATTCGCGGTCGCGGCCATGGACCCGACCGTGCCCGCTTCGCCGCAGCCCTTCATGCCCATGATATTCGCGGTCGAAGGTACGGGTTCGGACGTAAATGAGAACATAGGTACGTCATCGGCCCGTGGCATCGCATAATCCATGAAACTTGCCGTGAGCAGTTGGCCATCGTCATCATAAACAACCCGTTCCGTCAGGGCCTGACCGATGCCTTGCACCACCCCGCCATGCACTTGACCCTCGGCCAGCATCGGGTTGATAAGATTTCCGAAATCATCAACCACAGTGTATTTTTCAACGCGGGACACGCCCGTCTCACGGTCAATCACAACTTCGGCGATGTGGCAGCCGTTGGGGAAGCTGCGCGCCTCAAGCTGGGCGGTGCTTTCGTGCGTCAGAAGGTCATCGCGCCCCGCCTCGCGGGCCATATCGGCCACATCCAACATCGTCGGTGTCAGGTTCGAGCCGGGGATGCGGAAGGTTTCGTCGTCAAACTCAATCTCGGATGCGGGTGCGCCTGTCTCATCGCCGAGGAAGGCCGAGAACGCCTCGACCATCGCCGAGCGCGTCGCCAAAATCGCGTTGTTCTGTACCGTGACCGAGCGGGAGCCGCCCGTGCCGCCGCCCTTGGCGATCAGGTCGCTATCGCCCTGCACAACAGAAATCCGCTCAACCGGGATGCCAGTCTGGTCGGCAAGGAACTGGGCGAACACGGTTTCGTGCCCCTGCCCATTGCTTTGCGTGCCGACATAGATGTTCACTGTCCCATCCTCAACGAATTCCACTTTCGCCGTCTCGGAAGGATCGCCCAAAATACTTTCGATATAGTAACACAAGCCAACGCCGCGCAATTTCCCTTGGGATTCATCGGCTTGGCGGCGGGCGGCGAAACCTGCAAGGTCCGCTTCATGCTCGGCGCGGGCCAGCACTTTAACGAAATCGCCCACATCATATGTCTCGCCCACCAGCGTTTTATAGGGGAACTGGTCGGGCTTGATGAAGTTGCGGCGGCGCAGATCCAGCGGGTCCATATCAAACTCGCGCGCGGCGCGGTCCATGACCCGTTCCAGAAGGTAAATCGCCTCGGGCCGCCCGGCCCCGCGATAGGCATCGACCTGTACGGTGTTGGTATAGAACCCTTCGACATGCAGCCAAGTCGCGCCGATGTCATAGACCCCGGTGAGCACGCGGCTGAACAGCTGCGTCTGGATCGGTTGGCCGAATTGCGAGTTATAGCCGCCCAGATTGCACGCCGTGTAAACGCGATAGGCGGTGATCTTGTGGCTGTCGTCAAAGGCCAGTTCCGCCCGGTGCGTCAGGTCGCGCCCGCCATTGTCGGTCAGCATTGCCTCGCCCCGCTCGGACATCCAGCGCACCGGCTTGCCCAGCGCGCGGGCCGCTTGGGCGACGAGGAAGTATTCGGGATACAGCATCGCCTTCATGCCGAAACCGCCCCCAATATCGGGGTTGGTCACGCGGATCTCGCCCTCATCCAAGCCAAAGGCCTTGGCGAGGGCCGTTTTCGCGCCCCAGACGCCTTGCCCGGTGAAACTGAGATGCAGGCGGCCGTCTTGCATTTCCGCGAAACAGCCGCGCGGTTCCATCGAATTGACGATCACGCGGTTGTCTTCCACGTCCAGCGACACCACATGCGCGGCCCCATCAAACGCGGTTTGCGTCGCCGCTTCATCGCCCAGCCCCCAATCAAAGGCTTTGTTATCAGGGGCTTCGGGGTGGATCACTTCGCCGCCGGGGGCGATGTCCATTTTGGCGGGCAGATCGTCAATCTCGGCCCAGATCATTTCGGCGGCGTCTTTGGCTTGTGCTGCGCTTTCGGCCACGATGCAGGCAATCGGCTCGCCCACATAGCGCACGCGGCCCTCGGCCATCATCGGGCGCTTGGGCGCAGCGGCGTCCGAGCCG
>CAZPXE010000447.1:0-3363 GCA_964590545.1 uncultured Rhodobacterales bacterium
CTGGTCCTCCGTTTCCTAAACATAGGGGCGGACCACTTCAAAGGGGGAGGCTCAGTTCTTCGTACGGACTTTCGTTCGACCGAGCGGGGAAAAGTGATGCGGTATCAAACCTATGAAAGGGGCGCGGTGCGCCTGATATGTTTACATCTCTCAACAATCCATGTTGATTGATCTGAACGCACGGAAGGACTGTTATAGGCAATAACTGTTTGTGCCAATATCAATGCCTAGACAAACACGGGAGTGCCAGCAAACTAGGGTTTGCTGAAGCTCGACACGAAAAGACTACACAATAGGGAGAAGTTCTATGAAGGTAAAAAAACAAATCAAGGTCGGCCTAAGCTTTGCGCTCGCAGCAATGCTCAGCACCGGGTCTGCGATCGCCCAAGAGGTGACTCTGAAGTTGCATCACTTTCTACCGATTCAGGCGAATGTGCCGAAGAACATTCTAGAACCTTGGGCCGAGCAGATAGAAGAAGCATCAAATGGTCGCATAAAGATTGATCGCTTTTATGGAATGGCGCTCGGCGGCAAGCCCAATGAATTGATGGATCAGGTGCTTGACGGTGTGACTGATATCTCCTTCACTGTGACTGGCTATACGCCAGGCCGTTTCCCGCGTTCGGAAGCATTCGAACTGCCGTTTACAATGACAAATGCCGAGGCGACTAGCCGAGCTTATTGGCAGTACGCGGAAAAAAACATGTTCGACACGGACTTCAAAGACTACAAAATCCTTGCGGTCTGGGTGCATGGGCCGGGCATGATTCACTCCAACGACCCGATCCGTCTTCCGGCTGATCTTAATGGCGTCAAACTGCGTTCACCGACGCGCGTGACCAACATGATGTTTTCTGAGCTAGGAGCGACATCTGTCGGCATGCCTGTGCCGGCTGTGCCAGAAGCCCTGTCAAAAGGCGTTATCGACGCGACGGTGATCCCTTGGGAGGTTACAGGCGCGCTGAAGGTTCCGGAACTTGTTACAAACCACACCGAATTTGGCGATGCCACTTTGTACACCACAACATTTGTACATGCTCTGAACAAAGACGTTTGGGATGGCATTCCAGCTGATCTACAAAAGATAATCATGGACCTTTCGGGCGAAAACTTTTCTGCTTTCGGCGGTGGTCAGATGCAGCGCGATGATGCGGCAGGACGCGAGTCAGCGCTCGATCTTGGCAACAATGTCATGACGCTTTCTGATGAAGAAGTTCAGCAATGGCGTGACGCCGCTTCTGGTGTCGAAGCTGCATGGATTGCCGATATGGACAGCAAAGGCATCGATGGTGCCGCGCTTGTTCAAGAAGCGAAAGACTTGATTGCCAATAACACGGCTTCTCAATAGATAAGGATTGCGCGCCGGTCAGACCGGCGCGCTTTTTGATGGGGGAATGATCGTGCACAAGGCCGCGTGCAGAATCGCTGAAACAATGGCGGTGCTTGGGGCGCTTGTCCTGAGTTTTCTTATTCTAATGACGTGCACGTCTGTTTTGGGGCGGGAATTGAACGCGATCCTTAATTCCGACTTTTTTCAAAACACATTGCCGGGATTTTCAAGATTTGTCCTCGATACTGGAGTTGGGCCGATATTGGGAGATTTTGAATTGCTGGAAAATATGATGGCGTTTGCAATATTCGCCTTCCTGCCGATCGCGCAAATTCAATCATCTCATGCAACAGTGGATGTGTTCACTTCCAAATTTCCTCCCCAAGTATTGGTGTGGATGCGCGCCGTTACCGAAGTGGTTTTTGCGTTCGTGCTCATAATATTTGCCTACCAACTGTTCGAAGGAACGCAGGCAAAAATGAGGTACAATGAAACAACCTATCTCATTCAGTTTCCTGTCTGGTGGGCCTTTGCGGGTGCATTGGTTGCGGCCTGCGTTGCAGCCCTCATCGGGATATACATGGCGGGTGCTCGAATTGTCGAAGCGCTGAGCGGTCGAGAAATTCAGGACTCGTCAGGCGGAGCAGACCATTGAGTGATTTCGTAATTGGGGTAGCCAGCTTTCCGGTTTTGCTGGTGTTGATTTTTCTGCGCGTGCCCATTGGATTGGCAATGTTTTTGGTCGGGTTCTTCGGCTACGTTTCTTTGAACGGCGATGCCAATATCCCTTTGGCGCGACTAAAAAACGAAACTTTTTCAACATTTGGAAGCTATTCGCTTTCGATCGTTCCAATGTTTCTTTTAATGGGGCACTTTGCGACACTGGGCGGCATGAGCCAAGCCCTGTTCAAAGCAGCGGAAGGCTTTCTTGGACATCGGAAGGGCGGCGTGGCTATGGCGGCCATTGGGGCCTGCGCGGGTTTTGGGGCGATCTGCGGATCGTCGCTGGCCACTGCCGCTACGATGAGCAAAGTCGCCCTGCCAGAACTCAAACGCTACGGTTACTCTGGCGGGTTCGCAACGGCAACTCTTGCCGCTGGTGGCACTTTGGGCATCTTGATACCACCCTCCGTCGTACTTGTGATCTACGCAATTATTACTGAACAAAACATTGCCAAGCTATTCTTAGCGGCCTTCATCCCGGGCGCATTGGCGGCTTTTGGCTATATGGTTGTCATATCACTATATGTTAGGCTTTTCCCTGACAGCGCCGGACTGCGCCCAAGGGTTCCGATGGTAGAGCGCTTCAAAACCGTCTTGCGTGTTTGGCCTGTATTGCTTGTTTTTGGTCTCGTGGTTGGCGGGATATATGCTGGTTGGTTTACACCGACCGAGGGGGCAGCCGTTGGCGCGTTGGGGACCGGCATTATCGCTACGGCGAACCGTGGCCTGACTCTAGCAACCCTGTTGGAGAGCTTCTTTGCTACGGCAAAATCTTCGGCAATGATCTTTCTGATAGTGTTCGGTGCTGCCTTCTACAATGGGTTTCTTGGCCTAACGCAAGTACCGCAAGAAATGTCAGCGTGGGTTGGTGGCCAAGGCTATAGCCCCTACACAATTCTGATTTTGATACTGTTGTTCTATTTGGTGATGGGCTGTTTCATGGACAGCTTGTCAATGATCCTGTTGACCGTCCCAATTCTGTTTCCCGTGGTGGCTTCGCTGGATTTCGGCTTGGTCAGCCTCGAAGCAATGCAAGCGAAAGCCGCACTGAAGGCCTTGGCAGAGCCCGGGTTAGCTGTCGCCCCTGAAATGCTCGCGTCGATTAACGAGGCAATCAGCCAAGGCGTCGTCCTTACCAAAGAGCAAATGACGGCGATTGATATCAGAGTCACCCAAGGCATGGCGGACCGGCTCGCGCTGGAACACACGGCAATTTGGTTTGGCATATTGGTGCTGATTGTTGTGGAAGTCGGCTTGATAACACCGCCAGTTGGGATGAATCTTTTCATCATCAATGCAATGGATCGATC
>CAZPXE010000448.1:0-3349 GCA_964590545.1 uncultured Rhodobacterales bacterium
GGTTAGGTCAGCTCAGGCGGGCAGGGCAGAACGCCCTTGCCCGTCAGTCGTTAATATCGTGATCAAACGTCTTCACGCTGCCGGTGGGCGCGCGGAACATGCGGCGCAGTGCGAACCAACCGATCAGCGACAGCAGTGCGAATACCGCCAGCTTGGCCGACACCGACAGCCCCGCACCAACTGCCACCAGTACCGTCATCGCCAGCGCACCAAGCGCGAAGCCGAGGAACAGGAAGCCGGGGGCCAGAATTTCGATCAGGCCGAAGATCAGCGCGGCGCTCAGCCACACCCACCACAGGGACAGATAATCGCTCATGCGCCGCGCCCTTTTAGCAGTTTGAACGCATCGGCGAAGGCGGCTGTGGCATCGGCGGGCACCACAATGGTGCTGCTGCCTTCCCCCGCGCCGAGCGCTGCCAGCGCTTCGACCTGTTTCAGCGCGATTTGGTACTGCGCCGCCTCAAGCCCGCTTTCGTTGATGGCACCAGCCACCACGGAGGTCGCGTAGGCTTCCGCCTCCGCCAGCACCCTGCGCGCCTCGGCGTCCTTTTGCGCCGCGTACAGATCCGCATCGGCGGCGAGTTCGACGGAGCGCTTTTGCCCTTCGGCCTCGGTCACTTGTGCGCGGCGGGCGCGTTCGGCGTTCAACTGCTGCAGCATCGCATCGCGCGTCGCTTGGTCGAGGTTCACGTCGAGGATTTCCGCCCGCGTCACCTCGATCCCCCAATCATCCACCGCATCCTCAACCGAGGATTTGATGGTGGAAATCAGTTGCGCGCGGTTGGCCTGAACCTCATCCAGGTCCATCTTGCCGATCTCGGCCCGCACGATCCCGGCAACGGTGGTGGAAATCGCGCCATCCACATCGCGGATGCGGTACACGGTCTTTTCCGGTTCAGTGATGCGGTAGAACACGGATGTATCCACCTGCACGAGCACGTTATCCTTGGTGATCGCGTCCTGAGAGGCGGTCGGCAATTGCCGCTCCAGAATAGAAATCTGATGCGCGATCCGGTCGAGAAACGGCACGATCATGTTGATGCCCGGCCCCAGCACCGAATGAAGCCGGCCAAACCGCTCCACCACATGTTTTTCCGATTGCGGCACGATCTGGATCGCCTTGATGATGAAGACAATCGCAAGGACCGCCAACAAGATATAGGCCAGATTGCCCGCCAAAAGATCCAGCAACAACTGTTCGAAATCCATTTTATTCCCTCTTCATCTATCGTGCGCATTCGGCACTGCTTTGACTTGAACATGAGTAGTGAAGGCGGCTATTGCAAGGCGATTGCAAGACGGCACGCAGCATAAATGCGGGCCAGAAAGGGCTGAGATGGCGGGCTTTTCCTTTGATCTGAAGGCAACTGATGGGGCGGCGCGCACGGGCGTCATTTCCACCCCTCGCGGCGAAATCCGCACGCCTGCCTTCATGCCCGTCGGCACGGCCGCGACGGTCAAGGCGATGATGCCCGAAAGCGTGCGTGCGACCGGGGCCGATATTCTGCTCGGCAATACATACCACCTGATGCTGCGCCCCACGGCGGAACGGATCGACCGGCTGGGCGGGCTGCATCGCTTCATGAATTGGGACCGGCCCATTCTCACCGATAGCGGCGGGTTTCAGGTGATGAGCCTTGCGGGTTTGCGCAAGCTGACCGAGCAGGGTGTGACGTTCAAAAGCCATATCGACGGCTCGAAACATATGCTGAGCCCCGAACGGTCGATGGAAATTCAGAAGCTGCTCGGCTCTGACATCGTCATGTGTTTCGACGAATGCCCTGCGCTGCCGGCGGAAAAAGACGTGATCGCCAAATCCATGCGTCTGTCGATGCGGTGGGCGGCGCGCTCACGCGAGGCGTTTGGGGACCGTCCGGGTCACGCGCTGTTTGGCATCCAACAAGGCGGCCTCGAAGAAGACCTGCGCGCCGAAAGCGCTCAGGCGCTGCGCGAGATTGGCTTTGAAGGCTATGCGGTCGGTGGGCTGGCCGTGGGCGAAGGGCAAGAGGCGATGTTCGGCTGTCTGGACTTCGCGCCGGATCAGTTGCCCGTGGACAAACCACGCTATCTGATGGGGGTCGGCAAGCCCGATGACATAGTCGGCGCGGTCGCGCGGGGCATTGACATGATGGATTGCGTGCTGCCCTCCCGCTCGGGCCGCACAGGGCAGGTTTTCACCCGGCGCGGGGTCGTGAATATCAAAAACGCCCGCCATGCCGACGATCCGCGCCCGCTGGACGAAGAGTGCACATGCCCCGCTTGCCGAAACTACTCGCGCGCGTATCTGCACCACGTGTTCCGGTCGAACGAGATCATCGCCTCGATGCTTCTCACATGGCATAACCTGCACTATTTCCAAGAGATTATGCAGGGCATGAGGGACGCCATCGCGGCAGGAACCTTCGAGGCGTGGCAGGCTGAATTCCACGCCACCCGCGCGCAGGGCGATATAGAGCCGCTGTGACCCAAATGGCGCTTTTCCGCTAGTTTTTTAGTAAATTGTCGAAGGTCTGGTATTCCTGACCACGACAGGTACATCATTTTGTGCTATGCAGGGGGCATCTGGAGGGACTCACCCATGCATTTTGCAATTTTTTCTGCATCTTGGGCCTGCGCCATCTTCGTCGCTGCCCTGATTACTTTAATTTAATGATCGCCGGGGACGGCCCAATGTCGTCCTTGGCAACCAAGCGTCAACATGTGCTGGACTAGACTGCGCCCTTGTTGAAAAGGGTGACACATGCACCGATTGATACCGGCCGGGCCTGTTTTGCGCCCGAAGCAAGAGATGCACGCCTCAACCTGCCAAATTCCTAGGCAAAACCATCCGCTCAGACCATTTGCCCGCTTGAAGCCGCCGCCCGCACAAGACACATTGGCATGAAACAGGTAAACCTTGAAACCGCGCCACGTCAGGCACAGGTTAACGGTTCATAAACAGGAGGCCGCTAGAGTTGCCGCGAACGGGGCTCAGAACGGTCTGCCACAGATAAGGAAAGAGCATGCAAGAGCCTCTTAACGCATCCTACCCGGTATTGCCGCTGCGCGACATCGTGGTGTTCCCGCACATGATCGTGCCGCTGTTCGTCGGGCGTGAAAAATCGGTCAAAGCCCTCGAAGAGGTCATGGCCGATGACAAGCAAATCCTGCTGTCGAGCCAGATCGACCCGTCGATTGACGATCCCGAATCCGACGGCATTTTCAAGGCCGGGGTGCTGGCCAATGTGCTGCAACTGCTGAAACTTCCCGATGGCACCGTTAAGGTGCTGGTTGAAGGTATCGCGCGGGTGCGGATCACGGAATTCCTCGAAAACGATACGTTTTTCGAAGCGAAAGCGGACTACCTGAC
>CAZPXE010000449.1:0-3346 GCA_964590545.1 uncultured Rhodobacterales bacterium
AGATTATCCAATCGATGAAAAAGGCCAAGACGAACAACCCGCTGATCCTGCTCGATGAGATTGACAAGATGGGGCAGGATTTCCGGGGCGATCCGGCGTCGGCCATGCTCGAAGTGCTTGATCCGGAACAGAATGGAACCTTCGTGGACCACTATATGGAGGTTGAATATGACCTCTCGAACGTGATGTTCCTGACCACCTCGAACAGCTACAACATGCCCGGACCGCTGCTCGACCGGATGGAGATTATCCCGCTGGCCGGCTACACCGAAGATGAAAAGCGCGAGATTGCAAAGCAGCACCTCATCGCCAAACAGGTCAAGAACCACGGCCTGAAAAAGGGCGAGTTTGAGCTGACCGATGATGGGCTGACCGAGATTATCCAGCGTTATACGCGTGAGGCGGGCGTGCGGAACTTGGAGCGCGAGATTGCCAAGACCGCGCGGAAGTCGCTGACCAAGATCATCAAGAAGGAAGCCAAGGAAGTCGTTGTCACTCAAGACAATATCGACGAGTTCCTCGGCGTGCCAAAGTTCAAGCATGGGCTGGCCGAGAAGGATGATCAGATCGGTGTGGTGACGGGCCTTGCCTACACCTCCGTGGGCGGTGATTTGCTGCATATTGAGGCGTTGAGGCTGCCGGGCAAGGGCCGGATGAAGACGACCGGGAAACTGGGCGATGTGATGAAAGAATCCATCGACGCGGCCAGTTCCTATGTCCGTTCGATTAGCCCGCAAATCGGGGTGAAGCCGACGCAATTCGACAAGATGGACATTCACGTTCACGTTCCCGATGGCGCAACACCGAAAGATGGCCCCTCGGCGGGTCTGGCGATGGTCACGTCGATTGTGTCCGTGCTGACGCAAATTCCGGTGCGCAAGGATATCGCCATGACGGGCGAAGTTTCGCTGCGCGGGAACGCCATGCCAATCGGCGGGCTGAAGGAAAAGCTGCTTGCGGCTCTGCGCGGCGGGATCAAGACGGTGTTGATCCCCGAAGAAAACGCCAAGGACCTGCCGGACATCCCGGACAATGTGAAGCAAGGGCTGGAGATTATCCCGGTCAAACACGTCTCAGAAGTGCTCAAGCTCGCGCTGGTTGGCGAGCCGGAAGCGATAGAGTGGGACGAAGCGGCCGAAGAGGCCGCGCTGGCGGCTGCGGCGACAGAGGCCAAGGCGGCGGGTGCGACGGCCCACTAAGCCTTTGGTATGAATCACAGAAAACGCCGGGCTTTGTCCCGGCGTTTTTCTTTTGGGGTTGCAGCGCAAGCGAAGGATCCTCTCTCGCACTCTTTGGAATATCACTGGCGTAAGGAAGCGGGGCGCGCGGTGGGTTAGCAGGGACTTAACCGCTGTTTGAGACAGTCTGCCGCGAAGCTTCACATAGACGAACGTTGCAGGCCGGGTCTGAACTTTGTGCCTGCACCCCTCTCATCAGCGTTGGCAGCCCCTTGTGACAGACGGGGCCGTGGGAAATTCTGTTCGCTCCGGCGGGCGCCCGTCTTCTTCTGAGATACATACCGAAATGCAGCGTTTGAGACGGTGCTGAACCGGGAGCCGCCAACGGCTCACCGGGACGTCGCGCTGTGCTCAGAGCTTCATCAGATAGGTCTGATGCCCGTCACAGACACAGGTACTGTCCTGATTGAAAATCTCGATCCGGACTGTCAGCGTCCCGGTTGTGCTGCGTTTGCTCAGATCGGTGATCGTGAACACCGGGTACAGCGTGTCACCCTCATAGACAGGTGCCAGAAACCGGCTCGATTGCTCCAGAAATCCGATCAGCGCCTCGCCCATCTCATGCGCCAGCGGGCAGGCGCCAATCGCCGCCGTTGCCAGCGTTTGATAGCCGTGGGCCATCAAGCCCTTATGCCCGAGCCGTTCCAGATAGGGGCGGTCGTAATGGATCGGGTGATTGTCGCCGCTCACCACCTGAAACGCGGCGAATGTGGCGGCGGTCATGGTGCGCGAGGGGGCGCGAAACACCTCCCCCAGATCAAAATCATCGAAGGCGCGGGGCGGGAGCATGGCGTGCTGCGTGGGATCGAAACTCATACCCCACGCTTGTCGCTCAGGCAGTCCCCGTCAAGGGGGCAGGCTTAGCTGGATTGCCGCCGTTTCTGCAGACCAAGCCAGCCGAACGCGCCGAACAGAAGCAGGCCCGCAGCCGGGATTGGCACCTGCGAAGATGCTGCGATGCCGCCATATTCCACCACATAGCCCCAAGGTTGCGTTTCTGGGCGATCGTTCCAGAAGCTGCCGAAGAACCCCGTTTCCAAGGCGTTCTCACCCGTGCCGCCATTGGGTTCGGACCCGATAAAGGCATTATATCCGATGTTTACGCCGTTCTGATGAAAAATCGTCCCGTGTTCTGGCCCATCATGCCAGGTCCATGTCCCTTCGTTGAAAAGGTCCGCGCCGCCGGTCCACACGGCGGGTTGTCCAGCGATTACGTTCAGCACGAAATTCTGTTCGGCCTGCGAGGTGATCGAGGTCAGATAGCCTTGAAACCCGGCATGCTGGCGCGAGGTAGCATCCGAGCGGGCCGAGACCCAATCCAGCGGGGCCGTGATGAGTTCGTAGTAATGGTCGTTGCCGCCCGATACCGTCGACCATTGCACCGGCGCGGCAAGCGCGGTTGTGGCGAAAGCGGTAAACAAACAGGTAATCAAAGGTAGTCTCATTCGTTTCTCCGTAAGTGTCAGACCGGGCATTTGCCCTTCCCGCGCTTTAAATCGGCGATTATGTTTAACAGCCGGTTACCGCAGGGCCGCAAATTCACGCGCTGGCAACAGACACGGCAATTCGCGCTTGCACGGCTGATATGAATTGATTATTTCCGCCGAACGACGGGTGATTAGCTCAGTGGTAGAGCGCTTCGTTCACATCGAAGATGTCAGGAGTTCAAATCTCTTATCACCCACCATCAAAAGCGCATCCCACCGGGTGCGCTTTTGTGTTTTTGGAGGGCTGAGATGTATCCGACGATTTATGTGCTGCGCCATGGCGAGACAGAGTGGAACGCGGCAGGGCGCTGGCAAGGGGCGCTGAATTCTCCACTGACCGAGCTTGGGCAGGCGCAGGCGCGCGCGCAAGGGGCGCTGCTGGAAGAGATCGACCTAAAAGCGGTCGATATCCGCGTCAGCCCGCAAGGCCGTGCAATCCAGACGGCGGCGATCGCGTTGGGGCATCGGACCGGTTTCATCCATACGGATATGCGTCTGCGCGAAATCGAGGTCGGCGCGTGGACCGGCCAAACCCGCGACAAGATGCAAGCCAGTCCGCGCGCCGTAGGGCCGGACACGCCAGACGGCGCGCTCTCGTTGTACGAACACGCGCCGGGGGGC
>CAZPXE010000450.1:0-3324 GCA_964590545.1 uncultured Rhodobacterales bacterium
TGGTGAAACTCTTGCCTCGATGGGTCACATCTTCGCAGACAGGCGCGGCAATGACAGGCGCGGCAAGCAGGGCCAGAAGACCAGCAAGGCGCAGCGCGCGGATCATTCGTCGACGTCCCGGCGCACCTCGTCCCGGGAAAACATCTCGCGTGTTTCATCCATGCGGTCGAAGGTGTCATCCACGCGGAAACGCAGATCGGGCGTGTATTTCAGGCCGACTTTCTTGCCGATCATGCGGCGCAACTCATGCTTGTTGCGCGCCAGCAGCGCGACCACATCCGCTTGCCCCTGACCGCCCAGCGGCATGACATAGGCGGTGGCGATTTTCAGGTCGGGCGAGGTGCGCACTTCGCCCACCGTGATCGACAGCCGGTTCAGGTCCGGGTCGTGGATATCGCCCTGCGCCAACACTTGCGCGAGCGTTCGGCGGATCAATTCACCGACGCGCAACTGGCGTTGTGACGGCCCCGGCCCGTCGTGATGTAGGTTCTTTCCCATAGGCCCCATTTATGCCCGGCGCAGCGCTTTGCCAAGCACGGTTTCGTGCCACTGATTTAAGGATACCGCGCGCCGCACAAACAGGCTATGACGCCCCGGCGCAAAATGAAGGGGACAAGGGCCATGGCCGAAACAGTCAAAATCGCGATCACAGGCGTGTCGGGCCGAATGGGTCAGATGCTGGTGCAAACCGTTGCCGCGCAGGACGGGGCCGAGGTGATTGCCGGGATCGAACGTGCTGGCCATGACTGGATCGGCGCGGATCTGGGCGAGGCGATGGGTGGAACAGCGTCAGGCATCAAGGTCACCGATGACCCGCTGGAAGCCTTTGCGCAGGCCCAAGCCGTGATCGACTTCACCGCCCCTGCCGCAACGCTGGAATTCGCCGCCCTCGCCGCGCAAGCTCGCGCGGCGCATGTGATTGGCACCACGGGCATGAGCGCCGACGAGATCGCCGCGTTAGAGCCTGCCTCGCGCCATTGCGCGCAAATTCGCGCGGGGAATATGAGCCTTGGCGTCAACCTGCTGGTGCAACTGACCAAACAGGTCGCCGCCGCGCTGGATGAAGATTTCGACATTGAAGTCATCGAAGCCCACCACCACCACAAGGTCGACGCCCCCTCTGGAACCGCGCTGATGCTGGGCGAGGCGGCGGCGGACGGGCGCGGCGTGGCGCTTGAGGATGTGCGCGATTCGGGGCGCGATGGTATTACCGGGGCGCGCAAGCGGGGCGATATCGGCTTCACCGCCATTCGCGGCGGCGACATTGTAGGCGAGCATGATGTGCTCTTTGCCGCGCCGGGCGAGCGGATTGTCCTGCGCCACATGGCCACCGATCGCGGCATCTTTGCGCGCGGCGCGGTGAAAGCTGCGCTGTGGGGGCAAAGCAAAGGGCCGGGGCAGTATGACATGCTCGACGTGTTGGGGATGAAGGGCTGACAGCAGGCCCTACGCCAAACTCCATCGGCAAATTAACGCCCCGATTTTGAAAAAGCCGTCTCAAATTGCTTTGGTTTTATGCGGAGGAAGTTGATCCAACCTTAACCGCGACGCGTATATACATTGATCCGTCTTGATCCAGTGAGGCATCTGATGATGACACGCGTACTGATTCTGTCCGGCATATTGGCTCTCTGCGCTGCAGCGGCCCAAGCGGAGTTTGCAAAGGTAAACGAACAGTCGGAATTCGTGAAGCTGATCAAGGGCAAGACCCTAACGCGCCCGCTTGTGAACCTGACCGTGACCCCCGATGGCCGCATCAATGGCAAAGGCGCGCGTTGGGAAGTGACGGGCAATTGGACGTGGCAAAATGGCTATTTCTGTCGCTCCCTGTTCTGGGGCGGCGATAGTCTGGGCTACAATTGCCAAGAGGTGCGGGCCCATGAAGGGCGGCTGCGCTTCACGTCAGATCAAGGCAAAGGTCGGTCTGCTGTTTTCCGTCTAAGATAATCTTAGCGATCAAAAGTCGACCGCCAGACCCTTCTTCTCCCAATCGCCGTAACGCACTGGCTCTGGCCCATCACGGCCTCCAAGTTCTTTTGGTAGCTCTTGCGAGTCGGCTGCTCTGCGGCGTGCCTCGGCCTCGGCCAACGCGCGCTGGGCGGCTGGGGGCAGGTCTGAACGGGGTGTTTCCTTTTCGGTCATAGGGCTGATATACGCCCCGCTCTGAGCAAAGCAAGCGCGAGACGATGCCGCAGATGGCTTCCCAACCTGATCAATCCGGTATTCCCGCCCGCCGCAGCGCGGCTTTTCTGCTGGATCGCGTGATTGGCGATGGCAAGCTGATGTCCGAACTGATCGCAGGCGGAGCCCTTGATCGGCTGACCCCGCCGGAGAAGGCACGCGCCCAACGCCTCGCCAACGATGTTCTGCGGGGGCTGGACCGCGCCGACAAACTAATCTCGCGCCACGCCAAGAAAGCCCCGCCCCTGCCGATCCGCAACTTGTTGCGCCTTGGCACAGTGGAGTTGGCGCAAGGCTCTGCCGCGCATGGGGTGGTGAATGATCTGGTCGCCATTGCTTCGCGCAACAAACGGCATGGGCGGCTCAAAGGGCTGGTCAATGCCGTGCTGCGCAAGCTGGCGACCCATGCGGAAGGCGACTGGAAAGGCCTCGCCACGCCTCGGATGCCCGGTTGGCTGCGCGGCCCGCTGGTCGAGGCATGGGGCAAAGACCCAATCGTTGCGATGGAGAAAGCCCATTTCGCAGCCGCGCCGCTCGACCTTACCGCCAAAGGTGACCCTGCCAAACTGGCCGAAACGCTGGGCGGCACGCTGCTGCCCACCGGCTCCGTCCGCCTCCCACGCGGTCCGCAAGTCTCGACCCTGCCGGGGTTCGAGGCAGGCGAATGGTGGGTGCAAGACGCCGCCGCCGCGATCCCCGCGCAGTTGGTGACGGGGCAAACCGTGCTCGACCTTTGCGCCGCGCCGGGCGGCAAGACGATGCAACTGGCGGCGATGGGCAAGGATGTCACCGCTGTCGATATCTCTGAAGCCCGCGCCGCAACGATGCGCAGCAATTTCGAACGGGTGGGCCTTGCGCCCAAGGTCCAGATTTCAGATGCCTTCGACGTCACGGGCCAATTCGACGCCGTCCTCCTCGATGCGCCTTGCTCCGCCACGGGCACGATCCGCCGCCACCCGGACCTGCCGCACGCCAAGGACGGATCAGATTTTGGTGGGCTGATTGAGCAGCAATCGCGCCTGATCGACCACGCCCTCACCCTGCTAAAACCCGGCGGCCAACTGGTGTTCTGCACCTGCTCGCTGCTGCCCGACGAAGGCGAAGTGCAGATCGAAGAGGCGCTGGCACGGCACCCAAACCTTG
>CAZPXE010000451.1:0-3301 GCA_964590545.1 uncultured Rhodobacterales bacterium
GAGGGGGATACTTCCGGCAAAGGCGCCATTGGCTCCGGCTACACCTATTCCGGCCACCCGGTCGGCGCAGCCGCTGCCATTGCCTGCCTGCGCGAAACGGAACGGCTGAACGTCAAAGACAACGCCGCCGCGCGCGGGGATCAGCTTTTTGCAGGCTTGCAAGCGCTGGGCGAGAAGTATGACGTGATCGGCGACGTGCGCGGCGGCGAAGGCCTTATGTGCGCGCTAGAACTCGTCTCCGACCGCGCGGCTAAAACTCCCATCGACAAAAAAACTATCGGCCAAATCCACCGCACCACCTACGAAAACGGCACAATGGTCCGCATCTCTGGCAACAACATGATCCTGTCCCCGCCGCTGGTGCTTACGTCCGAAGACGTCGAGACGATCCTTACGTCGCTGGATGCCGGGCTCGCGTCGGTGGGGTAGGGTACAAAGGTTAAGCTGTGGTGGTGCCTATGGTCAAAACAGTAGAAATGCGGTGCCGAATAAACGACCAGCCTCAAAACCACTGCCCGGGCTCCATCAGCCCCAAATCCAGCAACTGCCGCGAGTGCCATTCGAACGGGGCAGAGTTGTGCCACACGAAGCTCGGGATCGCGTCGCAACTCCCCGGGTTCGTCTTCAGTGCTTTCGCCGTTCGGAACGAACAAATCGCTGCCGTCAGGTTGTTGTGCCACGGGCAGGCATAGGTGTTGTATTCTTCATCATTGAACGTGTGATCGTCCCGCAAAACCAGCCCGGGCTTGGCGCGGAACAGGCTGATCCGGTCGATCTTGCGCTTGGCAGTTGGGACGTGCTCCTCAAACCGCCAGCGTAGCCCGCCAAAGAAATCAAGCTGGCGCTCCATCGGCCCGGTCATCCCCTCGCGCCCGGGCCGCTCCAGCGCATAATAACCCGTCCGGTCCAGATGGGCGCGGGGCAGGCTGACGGCATTGGGCGTCGCGGCCAAATCATCGGCGTAAAGGTCCACGACATAAGCCAGCATCGCATCGCGCCGCTCTTCGCTGTGAAAGGCCAGCATCTCGCCTATGGTCCGCGTCTCGCAGAACGGATAGAACAGGTATTCGGCGTTGTAGCAGTAATACATCCACGCCCCCGGCGCGGCCGCAATCACCGCATTCACGGCAGCGGGCAACGCCCCCTCGGTGCGCAGATCATAATCCACCCGCCACACATCCAATTGCACATCGCGGGGCAGGGGGATCGCAGGGTCCATGAAGGCAATCACCTCCGCAAAGCCCCGGTCCAGATGGTGGCGCAAGGTGGTATCCACCTCGCTCGCATCCTCGGCAAACACCATCGCCACCGGATCCTTGCCCAATGCGCGCCCCGGCCCTGCCAGAAACCCATCTAATGAGGAGAAATGTCGTTCCATGTCGGTACAATGCCGCGCCCTGTGCCCGCATTGCAAGTCCGCCCCGCCTGCGATAGTCAGCCGCAGCACGTTTCCCATCCCGTTCCAATGCAAGGCGCACGTCCCCATGTCCGCTCAGAAACCCGCTCCGAAAAAGCTCTATATCAAGACCTATGGCTGTCAGATGAATGTCTATGACAGTGAGCGGATGGCGGAGGCGCTGGACGGGTACGAACAAACAGCCACGCCCGATGACGCCGATATGATCCTGCTTAACACCTGCCATATCCGCGAAAAGGCCGCCGAAAAGGTCTATTCCGAACTGGGCCGCTTCAAGCACCTGAAGGCCGACAAGCCCGACCTGAAAATCGGTGTTGCGGGCTGTGTTGCGCAAGCCGAGGGCGAAGAGATCAGGCGCCGCCAGCCGATGGTCGATCTGGTCGTCGGGCCGCAGAGCTACCATCGTTTGCCGGAGCTTGAGGCGAAGACGCGCATCGGGGAAAAGGCGCTCGACACCGACTTCCCCGAAGAAGACAAGTTCGAGCACCTCGCAAAACGCCCCAAAGCCGCGCGCGGCCCGACCGCGTTCCTGACGGTGCAGGAAGGCTGCGACAAGTTCTGCGCATTTTGCGTTGTGCCCTACACGCGTGGCGCTGAAGTCTCCCGTCCCGTAGACCGCATCCTGACCGAGGCGCGCGATCTGGTCGAGCGCGGCGTGCGCGAAATCACCCTGCTGGGTCAGAACGTCAACGCCTATCATGGGCTGGACGCGGGCGGCACGGAACGCGGCCTTGCCGACTTGATCTGGGAACTCGATAAGGTGGACGGCCTCGAACGCATCCGCTTCACCACCTCGCACCCCAACGACATGGACGACGCGCTGATCGAAGCGCACGGCACCTGCGCCAAGCTGATGCCCTACCTGCACCTGCCGGTGCAAAGCGGCTCTGACCGCATCCTCAAACGCATGAACCGCGCCCATACCGCCGAAAGCTATCTGCGGGTGATCGAGCGCATCCGCGCCGCGCGCCCCGATATCCTGATGTCAGGCGACTTCATCGTCGGCTTCCCAGAGGAGACCGAAGAAGACTTCCAAGCCACCCTCGATCTGGTAGACGCCGTCGGCTATGGCTATGCCTACACGTTCAAATATTCCACCCGCCCCGGCACCCCGGCGGCTGAACGCCCGCAAGTTGACCCCGCCGAGGCCGACGAGCGCCTGCAACGCCTGCAAGCTCTGATCACCAAGCAACAACGCGAGGTGCAAGACAGCATGGTCGGTCGCGAGGTCTCGGTCCTGTTCGAAAAACCGGGTCGGAAAGAGGGGCAGATGGTTGGCAAGTCCGAATACCTTCACGCGGTGCATGTCGAAGCATCGGGCCTGCAAGCCGGAGACTTGCGCAGGGTGAAGATTGTCGCGGCGGGTACGAACTCGCTGGCTGGCCAACTGCTGTAGCGCAAGCCGGGCCAGCGATGAGCCGGGGACTGTCGCTCTGACAGATATTCAGCGGCGCTTTATGGTTGCCGTGTCATCTTCCACAGCTTCGATGTGCCGAGGGTGGCAAAGCGACAGGCCGCGGGACGGCCCGTCGCTGGCCCGGCGGCCTTTGGCCTTGTTCCGGGCCGGATCATCGCGTCAAATGCCCCCATGCGCACTTTCCTCCTCCTGCTGGCCCTCACCCTCGCCACCCCCGCCTTGGCCCAAAACAAAGCCAAAACCGAACGCCAGTTCCAAAGCTGGTTAGAGCGGACAATCTGGCCGCAAGCCAAACGCAAGGGCGTGACCCGCTCCACGTTCGACGCGGCCTTCCGAGGCGTCTCGCTGAACTGGAAGCTCCCCGATCTGGTCCCGCCGGGCACCAAAGCCAAACCCCGCGCGCAATCCCAATCCGAGTTCGGCGCGCCGTCCCGCTACTTTGCCCCAAACACGGTCAAAGGCGCCGC
>CAZPXE010000452.1:0-3287 GCA_964590545.1 uncultured Rhodobacterales bacterium
GTGTGTTTCAGAGGCGCGATGCCAGCAGAGGGTGTCGTTGATGAGTCTGCGGGTTTCGGGGTTTGTCAGGGATAGGGGGATAATCTCGTCAACTGTGACCAGTTGCAGGGCATCGCTCTCCCAGAGTTGCGGAGCCGAGTGTAGCGCGTCAGCAAAAAGTGCCATGTCAAAGCCGCCCGAAGCGCGCAGGAAAATCGCATCCGCGGCGCTGTCAGATACGTCCTCGGTGCTCAGGCAGATGGCGGTCAGCCAGCCTTTTGCATTCAGGTTTTCCAGCGGGTCCGGCGTGCTCACAAGGGCAACTTTGCGACCCGTCAGGTCATCGGGCAGGGGCCTGGCCCAGCGGTGACGGTACATGGCGCGCGGGGCCTCGAACAGAGCATGGGGGGCCAGGATTTCGCCCTTATCTGAGCGCAGGCTCGTATTCTGTGGCACCAGTGCCAGCGGCTCGATATCCCCCAGCCGCATGTCTTGTGCGCGCGCGCAATCTGCGAAGAACCGCTCTAAAGCGTGCTCGAACTGGTCGCCCGTCTGGGCGCTTTCCGGCGTGTAGAGATCATCGGGCAAAGCGAGGCTTCGCAAAGGCTCCAGCGCCGTGCGGCGGGCCCAGAACATAGTGCCTGCGAAAAAATCATCGGTGATATGTGCGGGATCAAGGCCAGCTTTGGCGCATAAATCGTGGCGAACAGGCTGTGAGGCTTCAAAGCCTGGATCAATGCCCGAGCCGTTCTTAAGGCGTAGCGTTGCGGGACCGGCCATTCCGAGGCGGGGTTGGGTCTGGAAGCGGGAGAGGATCGACTGCACTTGGCGCGGCGAGCCAAGCAAGTCCAGAACTGCGCGTCTCCGCCATAGATGCCCGAAGCGCGCCCCCGTCACGCCACTGGCCAGCGAGCGTTTGGCGTGGAGTTTGCACACCAGATCGACCTCGTCCAGAAGTCCTGATTGCAAGACGGCGACAAAGGGGCGGATATCGCGGCCCAGGTTTTCAGTGGTCAAGACGTGAGAGTCGGAGAATTGGGTGGTGATCTTTGCCGCCAGTGTCGGGTTTTCGGTTGTGAGGGTGACGATCAGGCGGAAGCGCAATTTGGAGTGGGTGAAGACGGCCGCGAACTCGTCCCAAAGTTCGGGGTAGTGCAGGTGCAAAACGATGGCGATCGTACCGCTGAACACAGGCGCGGGAGCATCCGAATGAGGGAGGCGCGGCAGCGGGTCGAGGAGCATCTCAGATGACAAAAGCGTGGCGAGGCTTTCGCTGCCCAGATCCATCCCCCGATTGTCGATCAGGCTCTGGCGCGGCGCCCCTTTGGCGGGGCGGTCATAGCTCAGGATGCAGCCTCCGTGGCGTAAGGGTGCTGCAAAGCGGGCTTTCTTGCGGATGCGCGCGGCCTCGCTACCTTTCCGGACTTTGGCCCAAGGGCTGGCACGTTTACGGCGGATTTGGACATTCCTGGCGTAGATTTCAGCACCGTGGGGCAGGGGGGCGGTCAGGAAACTGGCGAAGGCGTCGAAAGGGAGAAGCACATGGTCGACCTCACCGGTGGCATGGTGGAGCGAGATGATCTGCGGGGCGCGGTCGCGACTGGTGATCCTGTAGCGGAGGCCTTTTTGCAAAATGTGGTCAGCGGCAGGCATCAGGCTCTCCATTAAGGACGTATGTCCGATTAGCAGTCTGGTGCAATTTGGCAAGTTCAGGACCTGAGGCCTTGGATCGGGTCTGGGCTGCCTGGGGCCGTTGTATCAGCCCTTCTCCCGCTCAAGCGTCCTGATCTGCGCGTTGATCTCCCGTTGGGATCTGCTGAACATATGTCGTAGGATTTTCTGCGTGCGGCGGAGCGCTGTTTGGGGCCAGGTTTCGCGCCACGGGGTTTGGTTGCGATAGCTCCAGTAAAGGTGGCCCATCGGGTTAAGGTCTTTCACAGTCCACGGTTTGCGCCGGTCTGTGAAATGGAGGATTCCAGGCGCGGATGCAGCCGCGAGCGCCTCGTCCTGGGAGTAGGCGGCCTCGACCTCGGAGGGCAAATAGAGCCGCGTCCCTACGTTCCAACGGAGCGGCAAGGCTTTGGTCTTCCCGCAGAACACAAGATTGAGCAGGTCCTGATCCTGCAAGGTGATCTTCTCCTTGTGACGGGCATAGGTCTCGGCCACGGCGGCTGCGAAATCCATCCCGCGCAGGGCGTCCAGATCGAAGATCGACACGCCTGCATTGAAATAGAGGTGTTCTGTGGGCAGGCCCAAACGTGCGGATTGTGTGAGGCCGCCCTCATCGGCGCATGCTCCTATGGCGCACCCGTCCAAAGGGATCGCCCAGAGATATTCGAGCGCATCCGTGACCACAGTGTCTGCGTCGATATAGATAATCCGAGACACGTCGCGGGGCAGGGCCGTGTGCATGGCCAGTCGATAGTATGTCGCCTGCGAGATATAGTTTCGGTTCAGCGGTAGATCGGTGAGATCATCGGTTCGCACGGTGGTAAAGCTCAGCCGATCCCGAGCGGTATGGCGCAGCTTGGTACGCGTAGGTTCACAAAGAGTGCCATCCTCAAGGATGTGAAACCGCAAAGCATCAGGGTGGCCCGTATGATCGAGCGCGGAGGCGATCGTGACGGCAGCATGTGGCGCATAGCCTTCGTCAATTGCCAAAACAATGTGGATGTCGTCTTCGGGTTTGGGGGCCTCAGGCGCCCGGTCCTTCTGGGCTCGGATATTGGCCAGAACCTCGTCAGGCAGAGTTGGGATACGCGGGTGGGTCATTAGGGGGCCGATGTGGTGCTTACCAGGCAGCATGGTGTCATCAATCTGGGGGGTGGGCAAGGTGAGGTAGAAATGCCTATTTTCCATAGCTGGATTAGTAAGATGTACTACATTGGCATTTTCACCCTGTTTTAAGCCCGTTTTCCGATGTGTGAACTGTCCCCTTTAGCACCATCATTTCGAAGGGCTTCAGGAGTGCATCGGCATTCGGGCGCTTCATGGAGTAGCACGGCTCAGCGCTCTGTGTTTCATCGGTCTTGTTTACAATTCGAAACGCCTTGGAATTTCCAAGTTCTCGCCAGAACCCGTATTTGAATATTTTTGGAACAGATCAGGCGGGAGGATTGTTTTGCGCAGGCGCGGGGCACCCTTTTTATGGACCCTATGCAACCGCCTCTTTCGAATTCACAGTCATAATACTGCACGGCCTCAAAAGCATCATAAAGGCCGTCTAGACCCCGAGAAATTCTGAAGCATATCCAGTGAAATAAAAAAATAACAGACAGAGGCTTATGTGTCTGATTACCCTCAGAATC
>CAZPXE010000453.1:0-3285 GCA_964590545.1 uncultured Rhodobacterales bacterium
CCTGACGATTGATCGCGTATGGCGGGGTGATGCGCCCCGCCCTGCCCTTTAATGCGAGCCGAGGATACCTGTCCGCACGCCGTAATCCGCCGCAATGCCGTAATGCGGGTCATCTTCGCTATCGACCATCAGGTGACCCGCTTTGTGCAGAAGCTGGTGGCAGTCGCGGCTGAGGTGGCGGAGTTGGACGCGCTTGCCGACCGCCTCATATTTCTGAGCAATGGCTTCAATGGCTTGCAGCGCGGATTGGTCGGCGACGCGGCTGTCTACGAAGTCGATAATGACCTCTCCGGGGTCGGCCTCTACGTCGAACAACTCGACAAAGCCTGACGCCGAGCCAAAGAAAAGCGGCCCCTGCACCTGATAAACCCGCGCGCCTTCCGGCGTAACATAGGCCTTGGCGTGAATGCGGGTGGCGTTTTTCCATGCATAGGCGAGGGCCGAGACGATCACACCGACGACCACCGCGACCGCAAGGTCTTCCATCACGGTCACGACCGTCACCAACACGATCACGAAGGCGTCGGTCAGCGGCACTTTGCGCATGATCTTCAGCGAGTTCCACGCGAAGGTTCCGATCACCACCATGAACATCACGCCCACAAGCGCGGCGAGCGGGATCAATTCGATCACGGAAGAGCCGACAAGAATAAACAGCAACAAGAAAATCGCCGCTGCGACGCCGGCAATGCGTGTGCGCCCGCCGGATTTTACGTTGATCATGGATTGGCCGATCATTGCGCAACCGCCCATGCCGCCGAAAAATCCGGTGACAGTATTGGAAACGCCTTGGGCAATACATTCCTGAGACGCGCCGCCGCGCTGTCCGGTCATGTCGCCGACAAGGTTCAGCGTCAGCAGGCTTTCGATCAGGCCAATCGCGGCCAAAATCACCGCATAGGGCAGGATGATCCAAAGGGTTTCCAGCGTGAACGGCGCGAGCATGGTGCCGTAAAGCCCCTCGCCCTCGCCGAACGGAAGATGCGGCATCGGCAAGCCGCCTTCGATCGAGGCCAGATCGCCCACGCGCGGCACTTCGAGACCAAGAGCAATCACTAGGCCTGCAATCACGCCAATCCCCATGAGCGGCGCGGGGATCAGTTTCGTCACGCGCGGCGTGACCCAGATGATCGCCATGGTCAGCGCCACAAGGCCCAGCATCCAATACAGCGGCGCGCCGGACAGCCATTCGCCACCGCTCATGCCGTGGCCCGTATTCTCCATCGTGCCGGGGACTTTGAACTGGCTCATTTGCGCGAGGAAAATCACAATCGCCAAACCGTTCACAAAGCCCAGCATCACCGGGTGCGGCACCAGCCGGATGAACTTACCCCACGACATGACACCCGCAAAAATTTGCAGCAATCCCATAAGGATAACAGTCGCAAAGAGGTATTCGACCCCGTGCTGTGCCACCAGTGCCACCATGACCACCGCCAGCGCGCCCGTCGCGCCAGAGATCATCCCGGGCCGTCCGCCGAACAGCGCGGTGATCAGCCCCACAAGGAACGCGGCATACAGGCCAACCAACGGATGCACCCCGGCGACAAATGCAAAAGCGACCGCTTCGGGCACGAGGGCCAGTGCGACGGTCAAGCCAGACAGAAGTTCCATGCGGATGCGCGAGACGGTGAGTTTCTCACCACCCGGAGCGATGGTAAAATCGCCGTATTGCTTCGACTGTTGCAAAGCCGAAAAGTCAAAAAATGCCATATCTGTCTGCTTTTTCCTGCGCCGCGCCGCACGGCGGCGTATAGCTTGTGGTCTTTAACGGCAGGTTACAGAGGAGGCCATGCAGCCAGCCGAATACCCGCTATGCACTCAGGACATAGCGGGATTGCAGAAATATGCACGGTATTCTTCGGGATACCGCCGAAGTGTCGTCGCTTCGTCACCCCACCGCACGCAATGGTGACGCAATTGAAACCGCCCTTTGCTTGCATAAGAGCAATTGGCTTGCGACGGTGGCAGCAGTTTCGGACCTCAAGGGAAAGCGGACAGGTATGCGCAACACAATGATCGGGATTATCGGCGGCTCGGGCATCTATGAGATTGACGGGCTGGAAGACGCGCGCTGGCAATCCGTGGACAGCCCGTGGGGCGCGCCGTCGGATGAAATCCTGACAGGCTCGCTCGGTGGCGTCGCGATGGCCTTCCTGCCGCGTCACGGTCGCGGCCATGTGCATTCGCCTACCGATGTGCCTTATCGCGCCAATATCGACGCGTTGAAGCGGCTGGGGGTGACGGATGTGATCTCCGTCTCGGCTTGCGGGTCGTTCCGGGAAGAGATGGCGCCGGGTCATTTTGTCATTGTGGATCAATTCATTGACCGCACCTTTGCGCGTGAGAAGTCGTTCTTCGGCTCCGGCTGCGTCGCCCATGTTTCGGTTGCGCATCCGACCTGCCCGCGCCTTGGCGATGCGTGTGAAACCGCGGCGCGCGGGGCCGGGATCACGGTGCATCGGGGCGGCACGTATTTGGCGATGGAGGGGCCACAGTTTTCGTCACTGGCGGAGTCGAAGATGTACCGCGAAAGCTGGGGCTGCGATGTGATCGGCATGACCAATATGCCCGAAGCCAAGCTCGCCCGTGAGGCTGAGCTCTGCTATGCCTCAGTCGCGATGATTACCGATTATGACAGCTGGCACCCCGACCATGGCGAGGTGGACGTGACCCAGATCATCGAAACGCTTATGGGCAATGCGGGCAAGGCACGGGAGTTGGTCAAAGCCCTGCCCGGCCTGCTTGGCTCCGAGCGCGCCGACTGTCCGCATGGCTGCGACAAGGCGCTGGAGTTTGCGATCATGACCGCGCCGGAGAAGCGGGACCCGGCGTTGGTCGCGAAGCTCGACGCTGTGGCGGGGCGGATGCTTGGATAGAGTTGCCGTTTGGGCAAGTGAGAGCTCTGCCCTCGCGCACAAAGCGCGCCTCACATGTGAAGCGAGGGCTCGGCCCTCGCGCTCCCGGAGTTTAGTCAGCCGAGTGAAACCGGGGCGTGGGTCTCAAACTGGAAACGTGGGACGCTGGGGTGTTAGGCGGGCTTAGTGTCTCGGATCAATGCCTCGAGCACCTCTGGAGACGGTGCGCCGAGCAGGACTTTGCGATCGATGACAAGAGCCGGGGTTGCAATCAAGCCCAGTTGGGCAGCGGCGCGGGCGGTGGTTGCAAGGCTCTGA
Source organism: uncultured Rhodobacterales bacterium (assembly GCA_964590545.1). Taxonomy (GTDB): domain Bacteria; phylum Pseudomonadota; class Alphaproteobacteria; order Rhodobacterales; family Rhodobacteraceae; genus Aliishimia. The sequence goes on from CAZPXE010000453.1 coordinate 3,177, forward strand.
GCCACTTGGGGCGCCGCCATGTCCTGAGTAAGCCTTTGCCCATCCAGCCCGGCGCGTTCCGCGACTTGGCGCAAGGCGGCCGGGGCCGGGCGCGGGCCGGATTGGATCA
>CAZPXE010000454.1:0-3263 GCA_964590545.1 uncultured Rhodobacterales bacterium
ATAGCCCGTCACCACAGGCGGCAGCACCAGCGGCAGATGGATCAGCGCGGACAAAACCGCCTTGCCCCGAAACTCCCGCCGCGCCAGCAGCCACGCCAGCCAAATCGCCAGCGGCAGGGTCACCAGCACCGCCACCAGCGAGACTTGCAACGACAAGAGCAGCGCCGTGCGACCCGCCGCATCCAGCATCACGACCCGCCTTCCGGCAAAGGGAGGAAGCCGAACGCTTCGAAAACGGCCATCGCCTCCGCCCCGCTCAAAACCGCCGCCAAATCCGCGCCGCGCGGGGTCAGAGGGGCCATCGCGTAACGGATATCGGGTTGCTGATCGTTCGGGATCTGCCATACGGCGCGCGCCGCCTCCGGCGCGGCCTTCAAATCCGACACATAGACAATTCCCAGCGGTGCTTCGCCCCGCGCCACCAACGCCAGCGCGGCGCGCACGTTCTCGGTTTCGGCCAGATGCGCTCGCAGGGCGTTCCACAGACCGAGGCTGTCCAGCCACGCCGCCGCATATTGTCCGGCGGGGACGGCGCGGTGCTCTCCTATGGCCAGACGGCCACCGTTCAGACGGGCCAAAACCGCGTCTTCATCCAGTGTTTCCAGAGGTTTGGACCCCGCCGGACCGACCATCACAAGCCGGTTGCCAAATGGCGCAGAGCGCGCATCCGGCTGCACATGACCGCGCCCCTCAAGCCAGTCCATCCAGAGCGGATTGGCGAGGATCACCAGATCGGCGGGCGCGCCCTGATCCACTTGCCGCGCGATCGCGCCAGAACCGCCATAAGACAGGCGCGGCGCGGGATCGGCCCCCTCAAACACCGCCTCCAAAACCCCCGACAGGCTGGCGGCCGCAAAGATCACGCCCGGCTCCTCGGCCCCCGCACGCGGCGCGCCAAGAAAAACCGCGCAGAACCCCAGCGCGGTTAACGATTTCCAAAGGAATTGGCGCGATTTTGAAACACTCAGCATCTTAGGCGGAGACTATGTCAGCCCACCTACAAGGTGCAAGTTCGCTAGGCGCTGAACCCTTCGGTTGTGCGCTGCCCTAGTAATCTGTGGATAAAACTGCTATATTAACTGCAATTAGAAGAAAAAGCTGAGTTCCGAGGCATGTCCATTCCGATGATCAAACAACTCCCGATTTCGCTGAGCGGTGGGCGCAAGTCCGACGTGCGCAGCCAATTCGCGGCGCTGTGTTATCGGGTGCAGAATGATAAAGTCCGCGTGCTTCTGGTCACCTCGCGCGGCACGGGGCGCTGGATCATTCCCAAAGGCTGGCCGATGGATGGCAACACGCCCGCGCAATCCGCGGCGCAAGAAGCGTGGGAGGAAGCCGGCGTGATTGGCAAGGCAAAGGATGTGTGCCTTGGCCTTTATTCCTATCGCAAGACGATGGAAGATGTCGACGATTTGCCATGTGTTGCAATGATTTACCCGGTAAAGGTCAAGTCGCTGGCCGACACATATCCCGAAGCGGGGCAGCGCAAGCGCAAATGGGTTTCTCGCAAGAAGGCCGCCGCGATGGTGGCAGAGCCGGAACTTGCGCGGATCATTCGCGAATTCGATCCGAAGCTGTTCAAGTGATCCCGCCGTGCCCTTCCGGGCTTGAAGCAGGCGCAAATTCCAATAAATGTTTCGTAACCTGAACAGGATACGATGCGCGCATGATTTCCTTCACGCTGAAATGCGACAATGGCCACCGCTTTGACAGCTGGTTTCAATCGGCGTCGGCCTTTGACACGCTGAAGGGGGCGGGCCATTTGACCTGCCCGGAATGCGGCTCGGCGCAGGTTGAAAAGGCGATTATGGCGCCTGCGGTCTCTCCGGCCCGTGCCAAGGGAGACGCTGCGCCTGCTGTGCCCGCGGCGCCTGTGGCCAGCAATCAACCGGCCAGCAATCAACCACCCGTCGAGATGCCCGCAGAAGTGCGCGAAGCGATCCAGAAGATGAAAGCGCATGTGGAATCGACGTCAGATTACGTCGGAAAGGATTTCGCCAAACAGGCGCGTGATATGCATCTGGGCGATATTCCCGAAAAGCCGATCTATGGCGAAGTGGCGGCACCTGAGGCGAAAGCATTGATCGATGATGGCGTGCCAGTGATGCCGCTGCCCTTCACTCCGACCAAGAAAGCAAACTAATGAGCACAGTGATTACCGGCGCATCGCGCGGCATCGGCGCGGCGCTGGCTTCGCGCTATCGCGCGGCGGGCACACAAGTGATTGGGACGGGACGCGCGGGGGCCGACGTGCTGCTCGACGTGACCGACCCGGCCGGGTTTGGCGCGTTGACGCAGGCGCTGGGCAATGCGCCGGTGGAGTTGCTGGTGTGCAATGCGGGCGTCTATCTCGACAAAGGTCACACGCTGGATGGCGGCTATCCGGCAACGGATTGGGCCCAGACATTTGCGGTGAATGTGACCGGCGTGTTCCTGACGGTGCAGCACCTTTTGCCCAACCTGCGGGGCGCTGAGAGTGCCAAAATCGCCATTATTTCCAGCCAGATGGCCTCGCATACCCGCGCGCCGGGCGGCAGCTATATCTATCGCGCCTCCAAGGCGGCGGTTCTGAATGTGGGGCGCAATCTGGCCGCCGAACTTGCGCCCGAAGGCATCGCCGTGGGCATCTATCACCCCGGCTGGGTGCAGACGGATATGGGCGGCGGGGCTGCGGATATCACGGTGGACGCCTCTGCCGATGGGCTTAAGGCCGAGTTTGACGCGCTGAACATGGACAGTACGGGCTGTTTCCGCACATGGGACGGGCGCGACCACCCGTATTGATCTGCCAAAGGCCTGGTAGCCATCCAAAAAGCCAGACCGTCCGGGCGGTTTGGCTTTGGCACGGCGGCTTCACCTTGCTTGCGTGCCGATGTGCGTTGAACAAGACGCGCGCCCAATCCCGCGCGGCCCCGGATCAAGTCCAGGGCGGGCTTGCCCATTGCAGGCTGCACGCCACCAAACCCGCCTTGCACCCCCATGCCCAAAGTCGTAAAGCCCCTGCGGAACTTAGAGCGTGCCCGCGTTCATATGCAGTCACGCGGCGCGCTCTCGTAAATTATTGTCGCATGTCGAATAGCTGAAAAGTGCATTCCACTTTTCAGCGACATGCTCTCGGGAGGGCACTTATGCCACTTCTAGTGATGAAATTCGGCGGCACATCGGTCGCCAATCTGGACCGCATCGCGCGGGCCGCCAAGCGGATCGGGGTTGAGGTCGCACGGGGCTATGACGTGATCGTCATCGTCTCGGCCATGTCCGGC
>CAZPXE010000455.1:0-3250 GCA_964590545.1 uncultured Rhodobacterales bacterium
TTCGACAAAGCGAATGTCATGCAACTCCATATCAATCCCGATGGCCTGCAACGAGCCCAGATACAGCTCCTGCAAATCCGGCGGGCTGGGCTTAATCAGCACCTGATATTGATAGTAATGCTGCAAACGGTTCGGGTTCTCGCCATAGCGCCCATCGGTCGGGCGGCGCGAGGGTTGTACATAGGCCGCCGCCCAAGGCTGCGTGCCAAGCGCGCGCAGCGTGGTGGCCGGGTGGAACGTGCCTGCGCCCACTTCCATGTCATAAGGTTGCAGCACGGCGCAGCCCTTGGACGCCCAATAGGTTTGCAGGCGCAAAATGATCTCTTGGAACGAGCGGGGGGCGGTGTCGGACATGTCGCAAAGACCCTTGATGTTGCGCGCCCTACCTAAGGCCGCACGGCCCAAGGGTCAATTGCGCCACACCTGCTAAATCTGCGCCCATTTCGCGCCGTTACCCCATGGTAACTGTCCCCGTTTAATGCTTATTTGCGCCGCAACAAAAACATGTCTGCAAACGGACCATCTGGGGGTTTCGAGAATGCTGCACGCGATGCGTTTTGCGCTAGGCGCAATCATGCTTTGGGTCTCGGCGCTGTTCGCCGCCGCGCAATCAGCCGATGATATCGTCTGGGTGCAGATCGAAGCCCATCCCAGCCTGCGTGTCGCAACCGAACGGGCGCAGGGCTTTGCCGGGTCATTGCAGGATGTGAACGGGTTTTCCCTTGGCGGAGGCTGGTACGGCATCGCCCTTGGCCCCTATCGCCGCAGTGACGCGGAACTCGTGCTCAGCACCTACCGGGCAGAGGGGCGTATCCCGCGCGACAGCTACCTCGCCCTCTCTTCCAGCTATCGCCAGCAATTCTGGCCCGTGGGCGCGAACCTGCTTGGGCGCGGTGTGGTGAACGCGCCCGTCACGGCGCAAACACCAACCGCCGAAACACCCACCGAAGCGCCCGCCGAAGAGGTGGTGGAAGCACCTACCGCCGCCCCAGATGAAACTCCCGCACAGGCGCGCCGCTCCGAAGCCGCGCTCACGCGCGATGAACGCAAAGACTTGCAAACCGCGCTGCAATGGGCGGGCTTTTACAATGCCGCGATTGACGGTGCCTTCGGGCGCGGCACACGGCGCTCCATGGCCGCGTGGCAGGACGCGAACGGGTTCGAAGCGACCGGCATCCTCACCACCGCGCAACGCGCCGCCTTGTTTGAGCAATATAACGCGGTGCTCGACGGGATGGACCTGCAAGTGGTGCGGGATGAGACCGCTGGCGTCGCGATGCAAATCCCCACCGGAGTTGTGAGCTTTGACGCCTATGATTACCCCTTCGCCCGTTTCTCCGCAAAAAGCGATCTGAAGGCGCAAGTGCTGCTGATCAGCCAAGCCGGGGACCAAAACACCCTCTTTGGCCTCTATGATATCATGCAAACGCTGGAGATTGTCCCCCTCGATGGCCCCCGCGATCGCAAGAAAAACAGCTTCACCCTGCAAGGCGAGAACGGCAGCATCGTCAGCTATACCGAAGCGGTGCTGCGCGATGGCGAGGTGAAGGGCTTCACCCTCGTCTGGCCCGCAGGGGATGAGGAACGCCGCACCCGCGTGCTGGACGAAATGCGCGCCAGTTTTGAGCGGATCGACGGGGTGCTGGACCCAAGCTGGGCCGATGACGCCGCGCAGGCGATTGACCTTGTGGCGGGTCTGCAAATCCGTAAGCCGCGCTTGTCCCGCTCGGGGTTCTTCGTGGATAGTAGCGGCACCGTTGTGACCACGCTGGAAGCGGTGCAAAGCTGCTCTCGGATCACGCTGGACGAGGATACCGAAGCGCAGGTGAAACTGACTGACGCCCAGCTTGGCGTCGCTGTATTGTCGCCCGCCACCCCCATCGCTCCGCTCTCCGTTGCCGCCTTCACCAGCCGCGCCCCGCGCTTGCAATCCGAAGTCGCGGTCGCCGGGTTCTCGTATGGCGGCGTCCTTGGCGCGCCAACCATGAGCTTTGGCGCCCTGTCGGACCTGCGCGGTCTGCGGGGGGAAAGCGAGTTGGCCCGGCTGGACGTTGAAACCCTTGAAGGCGATGCGGGCGGGCCAGTCTTCGATCAATTCGGCGCGCTGCTGGGGATGCTGTTGCCCCGCGAAGGCGGCGCGCGGCAATTGCCCGGCAATGTCAACTTCGCAGCCGATGGTGATGTGATTAATGCAATCCTCGTGGCCGAAGGCATCAACACCACCGCCAGCGACGCCGCTGCGAGCATGCCGCCCGAAGATATCACCGCCCAAGCACGCGGCATGACGGTGCTGGTCAGCTGCTGGGATTGACGCCGCCTCGCAGGCGGCGCGGTTAACCAAATTTTATGAAATTCGCCGCGCGTTAACACTTTGCGGCACGCAATCTGGCATGAAACATCCCTGCGTGGGGGCGCAGGTCTGACCGGAGAATCACTCGGATATGCGCAAACACGCTTTTGTCGCTTTGCTTTGCACTGCGCAGCTTTGGGCTGCGCCCGGGCTTGCCATGCTCACGGACCCCGGTAAACACCTCGCGCCCCCTGCCCTGCCAGATCGCCACGCCCTCTCCTCGCCGCAAGGCGGGACGATGTGGATTTTGCTCGTGGATCTGGCGCTCCATTGCAGCGGCCAAACCGGGGTGACGAAACCGGTGTGCTATGGTGCGTCAGAGCGGGCTTTGCCGGGCGGCCTGCCGTTGAAGTTGCAGTAAACACCCCCAAGACCCCACAGTCATTCGACGCGCCCAATGGCACGGAATCAAGGCGAAGCCGCCGTGCCAAAGCCAGACCGCCCGTACGGGCTGGCTTTTTGGCTGTGCTAAGCGCACTCTTCCTTCTGCTCGCCATGATTGCTGGAATAAACTGAGTCGGAACTTATCCAGCTCTCGCCACCCCGCGGTCTGGCTTTGGCACGGCTCACTGCTCCGCAATCCCCGCCACCACCCGGATCAGCGTCGGCGCATCCGCGTCAAACGCCGCGCGCACCGCCGCCTGCATCTGCGACAGCGTCCCCGGCTGGGCGGCATAGGCCCCATAAGCCTGTGCCAGTTTCAGGAAATCCGGGTTGCGCTGCACCACCGCATTGGGCGCGATTTGCGCGGCGACCATACTGTCCTCTATCTCGCCCAGCTTACCGTTATCCCACAGGAAAATCGGCAGAGGCAGCCCCAACTCCACCGCCGTGGCAAGCTCCTGCACCGTGTATTGAAACCCGTAATCCCCCGCGATGGCCATGGTCGGCAGACCGTCC
>CAZPXE010000456.1:0-3237 GCA_964590545.1 uncultured Rhodobacterales bacterium
TCCGGCCCGCCAAGGCCGATGATCACATCATCGCCATCACGGCCATAGATCGTATTGGCACCCGCATCGCCGGTCAGACGGTCGTTGAAGGAAGACCCGATGAGCCCTTCGATATTCACCAGCGTATCCGTGCCCTCGCCCGTCGCTGTTCCGGTGTTGAGTGAGGCAACAACGCGCGCGGCGCTGCCTTCGAAGCTGGCAAAGTCATTCAAGGAGCTGTTGTTTGTGTCATCGCCATCCAACGCATCATCACCCGGCCCGCCAATGAGAAGGTCATCGCCAGAGTTGCCGCGCAACGTGTCATCGCCCAGCCCACCGTTCAGCACATCATTCCCGGACCAACCGTTCAGGAAGTCATTGCCGGCATTGCCTTCGATCTCGTCATCACCGGCCAATCCGTTGATGCTGTCATTGCCGCCAAGGCCGCGGATGACGTCGAAGTACTCGGTACCGTCGATATTATCATCTTCTGCCGTGCCTTCGATCAGCGGATCGCGTGTGCCGATCACGTCGATGGTCACGGTGGCGTCGTCGGTGAACTCCCCATCCGAGATTTGATAGTCGAATGAGAAGGACCGCACCTCACCTATCAGATCAGGATAGAAAAAGCCGAACTCGCCACGCGGACTGTATTCGAAATCGCCTCCCCCGCGGTAGAATAGTGTGCCGCGTTCCGGCTCGCTGAGTACCGTTACACTGAGCGTATCCCCATCCACGTCCATGTCGTTGTCGAGGACGTTGAAGAAAATCGATGTCGGGTTGTTGGCCGTGACAAAGTCATCTCTCGCAATTGGGGCGTCGTTGACCGGATCGATCTTGATTGCCACTTCACCGACGGTCTCACCACCGTTCCCGTCTGAAACGGTGTAAAACAGCGTATCAGGCCCATCGTAGTCTTGGTCTGGTACATAGACGATCAGCAGGTCCACACCGTCTTTGGATTCGATTTTCTCAGAGAAGACCTGACCATTCTTCGCTTCCAGCGCGATGATTTCCAGCGGGTCGCCTTCGACATCACTGTCATTGGCCAGAAGATCGGATGCCAGCAATTCCAGCTTTTTGTCTTCTTCAACCCCCGCGTCTTCGCCCACGACATCCGGCGCGTCGTTCACAGGGTTCACGGTAATGACGATCTTCTCTTCAACAGGCGCGCTGTTGCCATCAGTGACGGTGTAGTACAGCGTCTCGGTGCCGAAAGCATCCGGGTCAGGTGTATAGGTCAGCACACCGCCGTCGATTGCCGCCGTGCCGATTTGTGCCCCGGTGACATTGTAGGTCAACGGATCACCATCCGCATCACTTGTCAGCGTGGCCAGATCAATCTGCAACGCGCGGTCCTCATCCGTGGTGCGCTCAGCGCCTTGGGCGGTTGGTGCGTCGTTTGTCCCAAGCACGGCCACCGTCACGTCAGAGCCTGCCGCGCCGCCGTTTCCGTCGGTGATTTGATACGCAAAGCTGAGGGCTTCGACCGTGTCCGCCGCCATCGATCCTGCGTCAGACGCAAAGGTGAACGTGCCATCCGCGCCGACAGTCACTTCCCCCAGCCCATTGCTCAGAGCGGTCGTGCCACCGACTGTCAGGCTTTGCAAAACCGTCCCGGTGCCATCCACCAGATCAACACTGGTCACTGCCAACGTGTCACCATCGCTGTCCGTATCCAGCCCGTCTCCAGAAATCAGGTTAATGGAACCGGTCTGCGATTCTTCGAGGAACAACGCATCAGGGCGCGCGACCGGATCGGCGTTGATCGGCACGCCGTCCTCGATGGGCATGATAAAGATCGCGGTGTCGAGCAGGGCATCGGACTGATCAGAGACGGAAATCTCGATCGTGTTCTCGCCATTCAAAACCGGGCCGGAGATGCGGTAGGTCGTGGTATAGGCATCGGCCTTGAGGTAGTCGACCAGCGCGCCTTCGCCCACAAGGTTCAGGCTAAGTTCCGGCGCATAGGGGCCGACAACCGATTGCGCGAGCGTGTTCAGCGTCACGGCAGACCCATTGCCGTCGCGCAGCACATCCACTCCGTTGACGCGGATCGTCACCAGATCAGGCAAGTCCGCTCCGCCGCGTTCGGGCAGTTCTTCGGACACGATCACCACATCAAAGAACGGCACATTGGTCAGTTGCGCGAAATCAGGCACCGGACCTTGCTTGCCACTGTAGTCAACGAAGAAACTGCTGCGCAGGGTGGTGGTATCGCCTTCAAGCCCCGGCGCGCCAAGATCGGTGGACAGATCACCATCGACGCCAATCGGATTGGCCGAGACCCGGCCCACCCCTTCCAGCACTTCTTCACCGCCGATTTCGTATACGTACAGATATGTGGGCAGCCCGTCATTCATGACAGGTTGGGTAAGGTTCAGCGAAACAGAGCCACCTTCGCCGAAGGTCATAAAGCCAGTGGCTTGCTGCGGAGTAGGATCATTGTTCCAATCAAGCGTATCCAGAGTGGCTTGCGCGAAATTGACCATGCCATTTGCGGTGCCAAACATATCGCTTGTTTGCGAATTACCGGGACGTTGATATCCGGGATCAAAACTGATGCCAGCCACCGAATAGTCGATCGCATCCACACGGGTCAGCGCGTTCACATCGGCGCGGGTGATCCCGTCTGTGCTGTCAATCACATCTGTACTGAAGAACAGTGCATCCAGATCGAATCCGCTGAACGATCCTGCCGCGCCGCCGGTCAGATCGCCGTCATCCTGCAGGACCAGCGATTCAATACCACCTGGCAGGTCCGGGATTGCCGCACGGTACAACGTACCACCTTCCAAAGAGCCAAGGCGTTCAAAGTTCAACGCCAGTTCCGAAGCCGGACGCGGACCTTGGGTGAAGCGACCGTCATCGGTGTTCTCGCCCAGAATGTCTTCAACGGCGCCAGTGGACAGCACGATGCCCTCTTTCGCGCCCCACATATTGAAGAACACACCAGCGGCAGAGGCATCGCCGTCAAGCTCAAACGTGTTGAACAGACGGAAGTCGTCCAGATCGAGCAGTTGGACCGCGAACTCCTCAACCGCGCCGCCGATCAGGTCATAGGCTTCGACCGAGATATCTTCGGACCGGATGATAGAGGTTGGACCGACCAGAGCTTCCGAGCTGGTATTGGCAGCAAGAAACGCGGTGCCTGTATCCGTGTCCGTGTCCACGGTGTCCACAGGGGCCTGAGGCGATTCAAACGCCTCACTGCGCATCGCATCCATAAACTCCGCATCAGAAATCGCCCCGGATTGC
>CAZPXE010000457.1:0-3225 GCA_964590545.1 uncultured Rhodobacterales bacterium
AAAGTCCCAACTGCCGCCCTTCACCGCCCCAGTGAAACGCCTGCCAGTGTTGACCCAAATGCCCTCAGACAGCGGCGCCAAATTCACATACCGCAGGATACCGCCCCTCACCGCAACGGCCCCCACACCCTGAGCTGTCAGCCCTAAAACCGCCCCAGCCAGTAATTCCACATAAAGACGAAATAGGTCAGGTTCCGCCGCCAGCGCTTGGGATGCTGCAACAGCCGATAGAACCATTCGAGCCCCCGGTCGCCCATCCATTTCGGCGCCCGCTCCTCACGGCCGGTAAAGACATTATACGTCCCCCCCACGCCCATGAAATACGTGTCCGGGCACCGCTCCCGCGCCTTGAGCATGAACTGCTCCTGCCGGGGTGAGCCCAGCGCGACCGAGCAGATCTCCGGCTGATACGCCGCGATATCGTCGATCACCGCATCCTCATCATCGAAAAACCCATTGTGACGCCGCACATTGGTCAGCCCCAACTCCTCACGCAGACGGGTCTCTGTATCGCGGTTCACATCTTCCGCGGCGCCCAGAATATAGACCTTTCGCTCCCCCGCCTGACGCATCAGCTCTTCCCAAAGCTCCACCCCCGGCACCCGCGCCGAAGGCACGCCCTTATCCTTCAGAACCCACGTGATCGGGAGCCCATCGGGGTAGAAAAACGCCACATCCTTCAAAGGCTCCAGCACACCGGGCTGACGCCGCGCGGTAATCACCTTCTCCGCATTCAGCGCCACGCCAATATTGGGCCGGTCTGGGGTCTGCAAAATCCAGTTGGCCGCCGCCGAGACGGACGGAAACCCGAACACGTCAAACCCATCGATACTGGCCGATTTTGGCGCTTCCATCACGTAGCGATCCTGTTTCATACCTTGCCCCCGGTCTCCTATCCCGATGCCGCCATAAAGAAAACAATTCGGGCAACACAAGGGCGCCAGCCACGGGTTGCGATGCAAAAACGCGGCAGTGGTGTTGAAACATGCCCCAAAGCCCTGCAATCGCCCCGGTTTCGGTCTATTGCGCCCATGCCTTGGCATCTCGTTCAGGGAATGATCATGAAACCGTCCTATTCAACGAATAGGTTTCGGCAAATCCGTGTGAGGGTATGAGTGATGAAAGTTCTGGTTGTTTTCGGAACGCGGCCTGAGGCGATCAAAATGGCCCCTGTCGTCAAGGCGATTGTGGGGGCAGATGGCTTTGAGGGACGGGTGTGCGTGACCGCCCAACATCGCGAGATGCTCGATCAGGTGCTCGATGCGTTCGACATCACCCCGGACTTTGACCTCGATCTGATGCGCGCGGGGCAAACGCTGACGGATGTGACCGCGCGGATCCTGCAAGGCATGAAAGAGGTCTTCGCCGACTGGAAGCCCGATATCGTGCTGGTCCATGGCGACACGACAACCACCATGGCCACCTCCCTCGCGGCCTTCTACGAGCAAATCGCCGTCGGCCATGTGGAGGCGGGGCTGCGCACCGGCAATATCTACTCCCCCTGGCCCGAAGAGATGAACCGCAAGATCGCGGGCGCAATCTCGACCTATCACTTCGCGCCAACGGCCGTCTCAGAGGCTAATCTTCTGGCCGAAAACATCGATCCCAAAGCCATCACAGTCACCGGCAACACCGTCATCGACGCGCTGCTTTATGTGCGCGACCGTCTCACCAACGATACGGCGCTCAAAAGCGAGATGGACGCGAAATTCAACTTCCTCGACCCCGAAAAACGCATGGTGCTGGTCACCGGCCATCGGCGGGAAAATTTCGGGCAGGGCTTTGAAAATATCTGCCAAGCGCTTGATACAGTCGCCAAACGCGACGAGGTGGAGGTGGTCTATCCCGTCCACCTGAACCCCGCCGTCCAAGAACCGGTCAAACGCATTCTCTCCAGCAACCCTTCCGTGCACCTGATCGACCCGCTCGACTACGTCCCCTTCATTGCCCTGATGGACCGCGCCGATATCATCCTGACCGATAGCGGCGGCATTCAGGAAGAGGCGCCAAGCTTGGGCAAACCCGTCCTCGTGATGCGCGATACGACCGAGCGGCCCGAGGCGGTGGATGCCGGAACCGTGCGGCTTGTGGGCACCGATACCAATCGGATCGTCACGGAACTGACCCAACTTCTTGACGACCCGGCCGCCCATGCGGCAATGAGCCGGGCGCATAATCCCTATGGTGACGGCAAAGCCGCGCCGCGTATCGCAGATTTCCTGAGAGGTATCGCATGATCTCGCCCGTCAAACGTGTTTCCGTCGTCGGCCTTGGCTATATCGGCCTTCCCACAGCGGCAATGTTCGCCTCCCGCAAGGTGGAGGTGATCGGCGTCGATGTGAACGAACATGCGGTGGAGACGATCAACAAAGGTCAGATCCACATCACCGAGCCTGATCTCGACATGGTGGTGAGCGCGGCGGTCAATCAGGGCTTCTTGCGCGCGACCACCACGCCAGAGCCAGCGGACGCCTTCCTGATCGCGGTCCCGACCCCGTTCAAGGACAACAACATCCCCGACCTCTCCTATATCGAGGCGGCGGCCAAGGCGATCGCCCCGGTGCTGGAGAAAGGCAACCTCGTCATCCTCGAAAGCACCTCGCCGGTCACAACAACCGAGAAGATCGCCGACTGGCTGGCAACCGCCCGACCGGACCTGAACTTCCCGCAAACCGCTGGTGATTTCGCCGATATCAACATTGCCTACTGCCCCGAGCGGGTGCTGCCCGGCAAGGTGATGCAAGAGCTGATCAACAATGACCGGGTCATCGGCGGCATGTCTGCGGCCTGTTCGGCCAAGGCGGTCGCAGTCTACAAAACCTTCGTCGAAGCCGACTGCATCCCCACCTCCTCGCGCGTCGCGGAAATGGTCAAACTGGTGGAGAACGCCTCCCGCGATGTCTCCATCGCTTTTGCCAATGAGCTGAGCCTGATCTGCGACAAGCTTGATATCAATGTGTGGGAGACCATTGCGCTGGCCAACCGCCATCCCCGGGTCAATATCCTGCAACCCGGCCCCGGTGTGGGCGGCCATTGTATCGCGGTGGACCCGTGGTTCATCGTCTCCGAAACCCCCGATGAGGCCAAACTGATCCGCCAAGCGCGCGAAGTGAATGACGGCAAACCCCATTGGGTCATCGGCAAGGTCGAACGCGCGGTCACAGCGCTGGATCGCGGCGGGCGCGACGTGACGGTCGCCTGCTTTGGACTGGCCTTCAAACCGGA
>CAZPXE010000458.1:0-3224 GCA_964590545.1 uncultured Rhodobacterales bacterium
CTGTTGGCGCCAATAGGATGCGCACGGATACAAAGGGTTGCGGGGATTGGGGGCGATTTTCTGCCAGCCAGATCGGACAGAATTTCGTCCCTAAACACGTTAAATTAACCAAAGCCGGGATAGATGCGCGGTCAAACAAGTGTGTGTTTTGTCAAAGTTGCAGGGGTGTGCATGTCTGGGAATCAGATCTGGAGTACGATTTATCTAGGTAACTTCGCAGACATGGATACGGATGAGGCAACTACCTCAACAGAGACGGATGCGCCAGTCATTGGCACCTATGGGGCGGCGAATGATCCGCTGTTTCAAAGCCGGGTGGACATCGCGGCGACGGATACTGCTGGCGGCACGCACATAACCACCGACAATTTCGCGACGACGGACACGTTGACTTATGATTTGGGCAGCGGACCGCAGGTTGCGCAGATGGACAGTGTTGGCTGGTATAGTGGGTCGGTCACGTTCAACGATGGCAGTTCCGCGACGGATCAGTTTGCGCTGATGCAGGACACGAGCGGAAATGTGTTCTTATTGAACCCGTCCTGCGGCACGGATCTGACCACGCAAGGGGTGTCGACGCTTGAGATTACGGGCGTCATTGATACGGACTACAGCGGCATCACGACACCACTGAACAACACGTTTGTCTGTTTTACACCCGGCACCATGATCCGCTGTCCGGGCGGCGCGAGACGGGTTGAGAGCCTTCGTGTGGGCGACGAGGTCGAGACGATGGATCGGGGGGCGCAACCATTGTTGTGGATCGGACGGCGCACGTTGGACCTGCGCCGCGCACCTGGGCAGCGCCCGGTCGAGATCAAGTCCGGCGCGTTTGGCCCCGACTTGCCCCGCAGGCCCCTGATCCTGTCACCGCAGCATCGCGTTATGGTGCATCGGGGTACGCGCGATGAGGGGTTGATCGCCGTCAAGAAGCTGGATGGCATTCCCCGCGTGCGGCGCATGGCTGGCAAGCGCATGGTGACGTACATCGCCCTGTTGTGCCCGCAGCATGAAATTCTATTCGCCAATGATTTGCCGGTGGAGAGTTTCTTTCCCGGCCCGCAGGCTCTGCGCAGCTTGAAGCCGATGGATCAGGCCCGGCTTTGGGTCGCGCTGCCGCATCTGGCACGGCAGGGCTATAGCCTACCAGCGCGGCCCGTGCTGCGCAGCGTTCAGATGGCCGGGTGACGTGCGGTTGGCCAGGAGCGGCCAAAGATCCCTGTTTGGTTCATTAGGGTCAGGACCCGGACGCAGTTTTTGGGCGCAAAAGTCATCACCGCAGGCCGGGATGTGGAGTTTGACATCGACAACATGAAGAAAATTGGGCGCGAACAGTTCGATGGTAAAAAACCTTGCATCAATGGGCCGGGGCGACGTAACCTAGGGTAGTAAAAGTTAATATTTTCGGATCTCGTTTGAGTGCTTTGCATCGCCTTTGTCATATCCACCTTTGATCACGGTATTGCATAGCTGCAAGCGCGCGCCTCGGACCAAACAAAGCAGGGAAAAACGCCGTAATTTTAATGCCTTGAACGGTATCTGCGGCACCAAGACAGCAACGGGATTTTCAACAGGTAACAGCGCGCAATGTTTCGATAGGTCTAAGTTGCGCCGGGCTGGGCAAATCGGCACAGCGGAAGCTGCCTGTTGCACCCCGGGAATAACAGTGTCCGCGCATATCTCGCGCAGGCGACACCTCGCGCGCCGCACTCACGGATCGCTGACACTGTGCACGAGGCGCGGCCCGCCCCCCCAGGCTGGTTCAGGCCAAGAGCCGCGTCTCGTGATCTTCAATTGCCGCTTCGATGTCATCGAAATAGGTAAGCCGCCCAGCTTCAAGTACGACGGCGCAGTCACAAAGGCGGCGCAGCATGCCTTTCCCGTGGGACACGACCAGCGCGCCACTGGATTGCAGACGGTTGTTTAGCAACTCAGAGCTTTTCTCGCGAAAAGCGGCGTCGCCGACAGAGGTGACCTCGTCAATCAGGTAGGTGTCGAAGCGCAGCCCCATTGAGACGCCGAAGGCAAGGCGCGAGCGCATGCCGGACGAGTATCCTTTGTAGGGCTGGTGAAATTGCGCGCCGAGATCCGCGAAATCGGCGACAAAATCGAGCAGGTCTTCGCCATCGACGCCGTAAACCCGCGCAATGAATTTTGTGTTCTGCGCCCCAGTCAGATCGCCGTGGAAACTGCCCGCAAACCCGACGGGCCACGAAATCGTGCCATGTCTTTTGATCGTGCCGCGATCCGGCGACATGGTGCCAGAGATCATGCGCAGAAGGGTGGATTTTCCAGCCCCATTGCGCCCTAGCAAACCGATGGCACGACCTGCGGGAAACCGGTGGGACAGCGCATTGGCAACCACCTTCCGGGCACGGCCCTGGCCAAAGGACTTTGTAACGTTCTGAAGCTCAATCATTACATTAACTTCGATCTCTAATGCTATAAAATATAAGTGATAAAATGGACCACAGAAGAAAACTGAACAGAGCGACCAAACCCAGTAAGATCGCCCGTTGCGGAAACTCGGCGCTTTGGGGCGTGGTCGGGCTTAGATAGGCGGCAAGATAGCGGCTTTGTTGCTGCGCTTGGCGCAGCGCGGCGTCGTAGGCACCTAGCGCCGAAAGGTAGCTTGTTTGCGCGAATTCCAGATCGACGGTGAGCGCTTCGAACTCCGCAATCAGCGTAGAAAAGGCGGTGTTGCCCCCCCCGCCTCCCATACCGAATTTGCGGCGTTCTTCATC
The DNA here is from genome assembly GCA_964590545.1 of uncultured Rhodobacterales bacterium. Lineage (GTDB taxonomy): Bacteria > Pseudomonadota > Alphaproteobacteria > Rhodobacterales > Rhodobacteraceae > Aliishimia. The sequence continues at coordinate 2,745 of CAZPXE010000458.1, forward strand.
TATGCGGCGCTGCACAATCTCGACGCGGCGGCGCGCCTGGGCGACACGGGGGTCGCGTTCGCGGGTGGATTCAAGCAGCACATCCAATTCGATCAGCGTCTCCGCAAGCTGTTGTTGAAGCGAGCCGAGCAGCGACATTTGTACTTTCACATCCGCTTCTGGATCGACGATGTTCTCAGAGATTCGGAACTGCGTCAGCGCGCCCCGCGCCGCCTTGAGCCGCGCGACCGCTTCATCCAGTTCAGCGCGGGCATAGCGGGTCGTATCCTCACGCGCGATGGCGCTGAGGCGGTTGATCATCAGGCTGGACTGCCGCAGGGTTTCTTCGGCGATTTCAGTGGCATCCGGGGCCGAGAATGCCAGCACGCGCAACTCGATCAACCCTGTGCCCGCGTCGTAATGGACCGAGACCATGCGCCGCCAATAGCGCAGCAAATCCTCAATCGGGGCATCAGGTTCAAAGCGGAAAACCGGATCATC
>CAZPXE010000459.1:0-3220 GCA_964590545.1 uncultured Rhodobacterales bacterium
CCCACCGAGCAAGCCGCGCACGATGCGACGCCCTGTGGTCCCTTTGAGTTCCTTGATCACAACGCTGGCAACCGCGGCGCCCAAGCCTTCGGTTTGCTTGGTACGGCGAGAGGTTGAGCGGGTCACGCGTTTTCCGGCAAAGCGGCGCGCTTGGTTGAACTCGCGCAAGCGTGGCTCGCGCTCTTCTTCTTCGGCCTCGCGTTCCTCGGCAGCGGCAGCTTCAGCAGCGGCTTTTTCGGCGCGGGCTTTCAGGATCTCGTAGGCGCTTTCGCGTTCCAGCCGTTTGTCATATTTATCGGACAAGCCCGACGCCCCCATGACCCCGCCCCGTTCGGCAGCAGTAATCGGGCCAAGCTGGGTCGAGGGCGGTCGGATCAGCGTACGTTCTACGATCCCCGGCACGCCTTTCTTTTGCAGCATAGAGGTGACGGCCTCGCCCACGCCCACTTCCTTGATTGCGTCCTCGGTCGAAAAGCGCGGATTGGGGCGGTAAGTTTCAGAAGCCATGCGGAGTTGTTTCTGGTCCTTCGCCGTAAAGGCCCGCAGCGCGTGCTGGACGCGGTTGCCAAGCTGGCCGAGGATATCTTCGGGCACGTCGGCGGGGTTTTGGGTGATGAAATAGATGCCCACGCCTTTGGACCGGATCAGGCGCGCGACCTGTTCCACCTTATCGACCAGCGCTTTCGGGGCGTCATCGAAGAGCAGATGCGCTTCGTCAAAGAAGAACACCAGCTTTGGTTTGTCCGGATCGCCCACTTCGGGCAGTTCCTCGAACAGTTCCGACAGCAACCAAAGCAAGAAGGTCGAATACAGCCCCGGAGCCTGCATCAGCTTGTCCGAGGCGAGGATGTTGATGACACCCTTGCCGCTTGAATCCGTGCGCATCAGGTCTTCCAGCGCCAACGCAGGCTCACCAAACAGCCCTGCCCCGCCCTGATTTTCCAGCACAAGCAAACGGCGCTGGATCGCACCGATGGATTGGGCCGAAACATTGCCGTAGCGCAGGGAAAGCGCCTTCGAGTTTTCACCAATCCAAACCAGCAGCGATTGCAGGTCTTTGAGGTCAAGCAGCGGCAAGCCGTCTTCATCCGCAAGGCGGAAGGCGATGTTCAGGATACCTTCCTGCGCGTCAGTCAACTCAAGCAGGCGCGCGAGCAACAACGGGCCCATCTCTGACACTGTCGTGCGCACCGGGTGACCCTGATCGCCGAAAAGGTCCCAAAAGGCGACGGGAAAGCTGTCATAGGCGAAATCGTCAAAGCCGATCTTCGCTGCGCGGTCCAAGAAGGGTTGATGCAGTTTGTGGCTGTCGCTGCCTGGCTTGGCGAGGCCGGACAGATCGCCCTTCACATCGGATAGGAACACGGGCACTCCGGCCGCGCTGAAGCCTTCGGCGAGGATTTGCAGCGTCACGGTCTTACCCGTCCCCGTCGCGCCTGCGATCAGGCCGTGACGGTTGGCGTATTTCAGGTTCAGCCCCTGCTTCTCGCCGTAGTTTTCACCGCCGCCGCCGACGAAGATATGGTTATCCATGGCTACTGTTCTCCCAACGTTCGCAGAGAACATACTATCTTAACCTTTGGCCGCTAGTGTGAATTTGTTTCCGGTCGACATGTCCTCCTGACCGCGAAACACTTCCTCCCTGTCAGACTGGCCGCGCCTCTTGGTGCGGCCTTTTTTTGTCGCGATGGCAAAGTCGTCGAAGGCGTCGTCTCAGGGCCAGAACATTCCAAAGGCACAAGAAGCGCTTCTGACGCTATCTTGAGGCAGCGCGCATGCTGCCAATGACCGAACCAAAACGCCCGAAAAATGGTGAAAAGTTCAAATCTTAGAACCTCATCCGATTTCTTCGTAACCTTGGACAGAATAACTGTTGACGCTATCAAACCTCTTTCGTAACGTTTCCGCATAAAACAGGTCGGCCAGTCCGACGGGGAGTACTACATAGGAAAAAGGAAGCTAATTCAGCTTCCTTTTTCTTTTGCGTGATCCTCTCAAGAACGCGATTTTGATCGCACCTAGCCTCGCATTCTTGTAAACCTGCCTGACATTGGCAATCGGTCATGGTAGGCCGGGAAAAAATCAACTGGGTATGATAAGAATGTTGAAGATTGAGACTCTCACATGGGCCCGCGCCCTGTGCATGGCGGGCCTGTTCAGCGTTGGCACAGCCGCTTTCGCGCAAGACACTGAGCAGACAGAAGCAACAGAAGGCGATAATGCGACGCCGAGCATTGAATCGCAATTGAGCTTGGGTGAAGACGCTGACAAACCGTCTGACTTGGGTCAGCCTTATACCAAAGAAGTGAATGGCGCTTGGGAGATGCGTTGCTTGCGCACAGAAGATCCCGAAAACGACCCATGTCAGATGTATCAGATCATCGAAGACGGTCAGGGATCGCCGGTTTCGGAATTCTCGCTATTCCGACTTCCGGGCGATGGTCAGGCCAAAGCCGGTGTGACTGTGATTGTTCCGCTTGAGACGTCACTCACCAACCAATTGACGATTCGCATCGATGGCGGGCAAGCAAAACGCTACCCGTTCGCGTTTTGTAACACGCTGGGCTGTTACGCGCGTATAGGTCTGACCGATGCAGATGTGAGCGCTTTCAAACGCGGTGCAAACGCTGTGATGACCATCATTCCTGTTTTGGCGCCAGATCAAAAGGTCGAACTGAGTTTGTCGCTCAGCGGTTTTACAAAATCCTACGAAGCAACTTCGATCGTCCAAAACTAGTTTGAAGATAAGACCTTGCAAGCCCATCCTCATGTGATGCGTGAGGATGGGCTGCTTTTTGGATCAAACTGATTTCAACGCCAGAACAGCATTGAGCCCACCGAAGGCGAACGCGTTGGAAAGTGCGACATTTACTTTCGCAGCGCGCGCCTCATTGGGCACAACATCCAGTGCGCATTCAGGGTCAGGCTCTTCATAACCAATCGTCGGTGCGATCACCCCGTCGCGCAGTGCCATGATACAGGCCAGCAATTCGACTGCGCCGGTGCCACCGATCAGATGCCCATGCATCGACTTGGTGGACGAGATCATCAGGCGATCCGCATGCGCACCGAACACATCTGCAACGGCGGCGCATTCCGTCTTGTCATTCGCCGCAGTGCCAGTGCCGTGGGCGTTGATATAGCCGACATCTTCGGGGTTCAGCTTGGCGTCTTTCATCGCCCCGGAAATCGCCCGCGCCGCGCCCTGTTTCGAAGGCAT
>CAZPXE010000460.1:0-3220 GCA_964590545.1 uncultured Rhodobacterales bacterium
GCGCGAAGCGCGGCAAGGTATTTGCGATTCAACGTTTTCTCGAAACGCTATAGCGCTCGCAAGCCTTACGCGCGCATGTCAGCCGTCTGACACACCGGCCTCGGCGAAGGTGGCCATTCCCGAATGGCACGCGATTGCGCCTTGCAAAACGCCAATCGCCAGCGCGGCACCGGAGCCTTCGCCCAGTCGCAGCCCCAGCGACACGAGCGGTGCTTTGTCTAACTTGCCCAGCAGTGCTGCGTGCGCACCCTCTGCGCTTTGGTGTCCCGCGACTGCGTGCTCCAGCGCCCCCGGCGCGGCCTCTGCCAGACAGGCCGCAGCGGCACAGCAGATGAACCCGTCCAGAATAACCGGAATGCGCAAAACCCGCGCCCGCAGGATCGCCCCCGCCATAGCCGCCAATTCGCGCCCGCCCAGACGGCGCAGCGTTTCCAGCCCATCGCCCTGCCCCCCATGCAGCGCGACGCCATCGGCCACAACTTGGGTCTTGAGGTCCAACGCGTCGCCTTGCACCCCGGTGCCAGCCCCCGTCCAGTCCGAGGCTGCGCCGCCATAAAGCGCTGTACAAATCGCGGCGGCCGCAGTCGTGTTGGCGATGCCCATCTCTCCGGTCACAAACAAATCGGCTTCTGGATCAACCGCATCCCAACCCGCGGATATAGCGGCGCAAAAATCTGCCTCGCTCATTGCTGGTCCGGCCGTAAAATCAGCCGTCGGTGCGTCAAGGTCCAAAGCAATCACGTCAAGTTTCGCGCCAAATGTCTTGCACAACTGATTGATCGCCGCGCCGCCTGCTTCGAAGTTCAGCACCATCTGCGCTGTCACTTCGGGCGGAAAAGCCGACACACCCCGCGCCGCGACCCCATGATTGCCCGCAAAGATCACCACTTGCGGCGCGTTGATCGACGGGCGGTCCGTGCCGCGCCAGCCCGCATACCAGATCGCCAGATCTTCCAGCCGCCCCAGCGCCCCCGGCGGCTTGGTCAACTGCCCGTTGCGTGCCTGCGCGCCTGCGAAGGCCTGTGCATCGGTGGCCGGCAGGGCGGCAAGCTGCGCCCGGATATCGTCAAGAGTGGCAAACTGGGTCATGCGCGCAAACCTCATGGCAAAACTGTCCTGTGCCTCCGTGTTACCCATTGGCAGGCGGACCTCAACCCGGCAAAACCGTCCTTATGGAGAAAAGCCCCGACACCTCGCTGATCCGGCCCGTTGACATGCTTGTTGCCGGAGCTTTGCTGACACGCCTGCCGCTGCCACATGCCCCTGCCGAGGCTTTTGCCCGCCAAGCGCAGGCCACATGGGCTTACCCGGTGATCGGCGCGCTGCTGGCCCTGCTGGCGGCGCTGGTCTGGAGCATCGCAGCGGCGCTCGGCTTACCGCAGCCGATTGTTGCGGTCCTGACCCTTGCCAGCATTGCGCTTATGACCGGTGCACTGCACGAAGACGGGCTGGCCGATATGTGCGACGGGCTCTGGGGCGGGCATGAGCCCGCGCGGCGGCTTGAAATCATGAAAGACAGCGCCATTGGCAGCTATGGCGTGCTGGCGCTGATCATCGTTTTCACCTTGAAGTGGAGCGCAGCCAGCGGTGCTGGCCTCACCGCCCTTGCCGCAGCCATGTGCCTGTCGCGCGCTGTGCTGCCCGCGATGATGCACCTCGCGCCCCAAGCCCGCAAAGAGGGACTTGCGGCGAAGGTCGGCACCCCGCCCCGCACCGCAGCACTCCTCGCATGCGCCCTCGGCTTCGCCATTGCCTGTGGCCTCCTTGGTCTGCCGCTGGGCCTGCTCGCGTTTCTCATCGCCGCCACAATCGCCACCGTCACCGCTCTCATCGCCCAGCGCAAAATCGGCGGCATCACAGGCGACATTCTGGGCGCGACCCAGCAACTCAGCGAAACAGCAATCTTGATCGCCCTGCTCCCGGCGCTTGCCGCCTAAGGACCAGCGCCGCTGCTTCTTCGGGTCCGAAATACTTTGGGGGAGGCCGCAGGCCGGGGGCAAAGCCCCAGAAAAGAAAACCCCGGACCTATAGCGTTTCGAGAAAACGTTGAATCGCAAATACCTTGCCGCGCTTCGCGCTCTCAGGCCATTCGCGATACGTGTGTCTGGGCCATGTCTCGAAACGCTTTAAGGCCCGGGGTCATATCAATTCAAAATAGCGAGGGTCACGCCGCGCGGCTGGTCAGCACCTCGCCCACAACGCGCGCCGCTTCGATCTCGTCACCGCCATCCACGGCGGCCACTTCGCGGGTCAAACGCTCAAGCGCCGCTTCATAAAGCTGACGCTCCGAATAGCTTTGCTCACGCTGGTCGTCATTGCGGTGCAGGTCGCGCACGACCTCTGCAATCGCAATCAGATCGCCAGAGTTGATTTTCTGTTCATATTCCTGCGCCCGGCGCGACCACATGGCCCGCTTGACCTTGGCCTTGCCCTTCAGCGTCTTCATCGCCTGACTAATGACATCCGGGCTGGACAGCGCACGCATGCCCACCTCAATCGCCTTGTTGGTCGGCACGGACAGCTTCATCTTGTCCTTCTCGAACGACACCACAAAGACTTCAAGCGAGAAGCCAGCAACTTCCTGTTCTTCAACAGAAACGACCTGCCCAACACCATGGGCCGGATACACAACATATTCATTGGGACGGAAATCGAGCTTTTTCGATTTTGCCATAAGGGTCTTTTCCTTTGCTTGCCCTCGCTTTGCAGCAAGAGCGGTTAGAAACGGTCAAATCCGCTCAGTTCAAAGCCCGCGGCTTTGCCCTAATGCGGATGGTCTTGAAATTGGCGGCCGCGCTTTTGGAGGCTGCGCTGGCGTTCGCGTCCCTGCTGGATGCCTCTGATTGATCCGATCACATTTTGCGATTTGTAACAGAATCATATCACAAAAAGCGCCTATCTAAAAGGCGCTCAGACGTAAGGTCCTGTTAACCCCTGTTAATCAGCTAAAGCCAGATGCGCTTAACCGCCTTCACCCGGCGCTTCGGAGAAGTATTTCTCTAGCTTACCGGTCTCACCATCGCGCTCTTCCGCCTCGGGCAGCGGGTCTTTCTTGGTGATAATGACGGGCCACGCTTCAGAGTATTTGCGGTTGAACTCCACCCATTTTTCCATGTCCGGCTCGGTGTCCGGGCGGATGGCGTCGGCGGGGCATTCGGGCTCACAGACGCCGCAATCAATGCACTCATCCGGGTGAATGACGAGCATGTTTTCGCCTTCA
>CAZPXE010000461.1:0-3220 GCA_964590545.1 uncultured Rhodobacterales bacterium
CGCCATTCACGGAAACCAGCCGCAAACCGGGCGTGGCCCAATCGGGTAGCGGCGTGTTTTCCTTCGCCGCGATAACAAGATCAACGCCTTCGCGCACCAGTTCGAAGTCGAGATCGGGCGTCCATGCTTCGGGCGCGTTGGTGATCTTGGCGGCGATCAGCGCGGCAAGTCCGTCTGCATCTGGCGCGGACCAGACCGCAATCTGCGCGGCATCGGGCGAGGTTGTGGCAAGCGCTTGCTCCGGGCGGGACGGTCCGTTGGGGAGAATGACCATCAGCGGGTTTGTGGCCGCGCCGCGATGGGCGTCTGGCAGGTCCGTTGTGGTGCCGTCGTCAAACGCGGGTTTGTTTGAGACCAGCATCGCCAGAATGCGGTCAGGGCCGGAATTCAGCTCGGGCAGCGCGGAGTCCGTGACTTGTGCCGAAAGTGCGGCCACTTGCGTGACGCTATCCTGCAGGCGCGTGGTCACCAATGGGCGGGGGCGCTCTGGTGTGAGTGCAGGCGATTGCGGCGCGCGCAACTCGGGACTGGCGCTGAGCACGGTGCCGAGATTTTTGGAGGCCCGCACTGCGCCGCTTGGCTGCGCCAATCCACTGGGGGTCAGGCGCTGTTTCGGCTGCTCCGCCGGGCCGGTTCCGAGGCCAAGCCCGTCGGTTGAGATGGCCACATCCACCTCGCCGCTGCTTGCTGGCGCGAAGCCCTCTGTCACGGGGCGGGAGGTGTCGGTGGTCTTCAGCGCAGGGCGTGCGATGGTTGCAAGATCCGCGTCCAACTGACCGGGCGCACCGGGAAGCGGCGCGGGGGCGGCTTTGCTGAGCACGATTGGCGCCGTGCCGCTTGTCTCGGTCTCTGGGTCGGGCGCGCTCATGCCCGTCTCGCTCAGCTGGGCGTTCACCGTATCGCTGGCGGGGGGCTGTGGCGGTGCTGGTGTTTCAACCGGCGTCGTCTCCGCCGCGGTTTGTGTTGGGGTTTGTGTGGTTCCGAGGAACCGCCGCAAATCATCGCCCGTGGTGACCAGCGCGCCGAGAAAAGCGCCGCCCACCAGCAGCACACCGCTGCAGATAATCGCAACTGGCGCGATGCGGCGCATGAGTGATTTCTTTGGTGGCGGCGCGACGACGGGACGGGTGTCAGATTGCTGAGGCTGCGCTGCGGTTTGTTGGCGCAAAGAGGCAAGCGTTTGTGCCTTTGGCCGCAGCGACGCAAGCGCGCCGGCTTGCGAGGGCGCAGTGTCGATTGCGTCATGATGCGGTGCGGGAGTGGGCACGATGATGGGCGCCGGAGCGTTGGGCTTTGCTTGCTTTGCCTCAGAAGGCTCGGGTGTTGGCGTCTTCGTCTCGGCTGGCTTCGGCGCGTTGGAGTTTACGGGGGTTGGGATTTCAATGTCGCCCGAGACGGGCGCTTTAAAGTCGCCCGAGACGGGCGCATCGAAATTGCCCGAAGCGGGCGCGTCGAAATCACTCGAAGCGGGGGCATTAAAGCTTCCCGACGCTGGCGATTTGAATTCTGCCGGGACCGGCGCTTTCAGAGCGGCAGGAAGGGACGTGATTTTGCTGTCGGGCGTTGGCGTGTCGACGGTTTCTGATGTCAGCGCAGGCGTTGGCCCCAATGGCTTCGGAATCTGCGTATCCGAGATTGCCGGGGTGTCCGGTTTCGGCTTGAGCGTTGGGGCGGCGGGCACGAAGGAGATTTTTGACCGTGAGGCTTTGACCGTGGGCTCCGGTGTATCGACCTTTGCGGCAGGCGCGTCCTCTGCTGCAGGCTCTGGCGCAGCCGTCTTTTTTGCTTGCTCGGCCGGATCGGGAAGGAGCCTTGGCAGGCGTTCTTCGGGCACCGTGCCGCCAAAGGAGAGTTGTAGGCTTGGCCCATTCGGGGCTTCCTTGCCACTGCCGCTTATCGCGCCAAAACTGGCTTTTTCTTCTTTCGGTTCGGACGTCTCGGTGCGTTCGGCGGCCTTAAAGCCACCGCTGGCTGCCGAGCGGAACAGGAGCGCTGCGTTCTCGAAGCTTTGGGTTGTGAAGTTTTCTGACGATATGGGCGCGGGGTCGGTGCTTCCCATCTCGCGGGCCATCTCATAGGCATCGGTCAGGTTGAACCGGTCGCGCGCGGCGTCGGACAGGCCCTTTTTGTTGGGTGTTGTGGGGGCAGGGTCGGCTGATTTGAACACCAGCGATTCTTCGTCCTCATCCGAGAACAGGGAATCGTCCATCCCCTCTGTCAAAGGATCGCCAAGCGTTCCTTTATCGGAGACGAAAAAGTTCTGGTCTGCCGGTTTTTTCTTGTCTGTTCCCAATTGCCCTTACAACCAAGCAAGAAAAGTTCTGCCTGATCTCCCACTCATGCAAAGCACCCAAACCTAGCTTATACCGGGCGGGCCTATTGAACAACATCTCGGCGCAGTTTTACCGCTGAGATGCGACAATTCTAGCGTCTGGGCGCGAGTTCTCCTTTGGGTTGTGTATTTTGTAATGTTGGGTGTTGGAACTATACCTCATTCAGATGACTTAAAGGCCAAATTTGGCCGGTCGGTTTTACGCTTGTTTGGGCGTGATGAGGTTTACAATTGGTCCGGGCGCGATATGGTCGCGGCCATCGCGGGCGTGATGGAATTGGTAGACATACCAGACTTAAAATCTGGAGGCTTCGGCCGTGCGGGTTCGAGTCCCGCCGCCCGCACCAAGGACGCCTTTTGTCTTAGGGGCGTGTCGCTTAATTGGGCTCTGCGAAAAGATGCGCCTGCGTGGGATCAAACACCAGATCCAATCCCTCACCCTTTTCAAAGGTGCGATCTTCGGCGAACGCGGCGATAAACTTGGTGCCGTCTTTCAGCGTCATATCGACTACGGTTTCTGCGCCAAGCCGCTCTGCCAGATTGATCGTCCCATGCACCATGCCCTGACCTTCCGGCGCGGCGCGGACATGTTGGGGGCGGATGCCTAGGATGGCTGTTTTGTGAGCTTCAAGCCGGTTGAGATGCGCCACACTGATCGGATCGAGCGCGGTGTTTGAGACCTCTGCCAAGGTGGCATCCGTCTTGCCAACATCCACGGTCAGAAAGTTCATCGAAGGCGCGCCAAGAAAGCCTGCGACGAAAAGATTGGCAGGGTTGTGGAAGAGATCCATTGGGCTGCCGACCTGCATCACCTGACCATCTTTGAGTACGACGATTTTATCCGCAAGGGTCATCGCTTCGACCTGATCATGGGTCACGTAGATCATT
>CAZPXE010000462.1:0-3218 GCA_964590545.1 uncultured Rhodobacterales bacterium
TGCACCGATCTGCAACGGCATGAAATAGTTACCAAATCCGCCGAAGAGGGCCGGAATAACCACGAAGAACATCATCAAGATGCCGTGGCCGGTGATCAAAACGTTCCACAAGTGACCGTTGGGTGTACACTCGCCCGCGGCCGCGGCAGTAAACCGAGCGCCTTCCATACACATGTACTGAACGCCGGGGCTGGCGAGTTCCATGCGCATGTAAACGGTAAACGCCACCGAGATGAACCCGGCCAGCGCCGCGGTGAACAGGTAGAGAATACCGATGTCTTTGTGGTTGGTTGACATGAACCACCGGACAAAAAAGCTCCGGTTGTCTTCATGTTCGTGCCCGTGAATGGCTGCGTCTGCCATGCGTGGCGCCTCCTTAGGATGTTGGTGAGCGCACCGGTTCCCGGGGTGCGCTTGGATTCTGTGCTGTTTTAGTTGCTTGCCGATGCCCGTTCAATGCTCAACACCCCGAAATGGCGGGGTGAAGTGTCGCACTCCCAAGCCGTTAGTCTCGGTTTTGCACTATGCTGCTGAAAGATGCGTTAACGGCGCTGGGTTAAGTTATCCTGCGTCAAAGATGCTGTCGAAACTGTGCCGCAGGGCGACGTCAACATCGGTCATGGTGACAGGCAGGCCGAGATCAACGAGTGAGGTCACGCCATGCTCATTGATGCCGCAAGGGACGATGCCGGAGAAATGCTCCAGATCCGGTTCGACATTGATGGACAGCCCGTGAAAGCTGACCCATTTGCGCAGGCGGATGCCAATGGCGGCCACTTTATCTTCGGCGGGCAAGCCATTGGGTTGCAGGGGTTTTTCTGGGCGCTCGACCCAGACGCCCACGCGGCCTTCGCGAATCTCGCCTTTGATGTTGAAGCGATCGAGCGTGGCGATGACCCACGCCTCTAGGTGCTGTACGAAGGCACGCACGTCGCGGCCCCGTTTGCCCACATCCAGCATCACATAGACCACGCGCTGGCCCGGCCCGTGGTAGGTGTACTGCCCTCCGCGCCGCGCCTCGAAGACGGGGAAGCGGTCCGGGTCGGTCAGATCCTCGCGCCGGGCGGAGGTGCCAGCGGTATAAAGCGGCGGGTGTTCGAGCAGCCAGATACATTCGCGCGCCTCCCCGGCGGCGATGGCAGTGGCGCGCGCTTCCATGAAGGCGAGGGCATCTTCATAAGGCGTCAGCCCGTCGGAGGTGATCCATTCCACGCTCATGCGCGCCTTACCCGCCCGCTTTGGGCAGCAGGCCCGCCGCCTTAAGGTCCGGCATGTAGGTGCGAGAGACGGGCAGGTCGCGCCCATCGGACAGGGTGACGGTGCCTTTGCTGCCGTTGCGCGCGACGCCTTGGATCTGCGCACGCGCAACCCAGTGGGAGCGGTGGATCTGGAAGCCTGCTTCCGGCGCAGTCTCGGCAATGGCGTCGGCGAGGCGGATGAGGATCAGTTCTTGCCCCGCCTCGGTGGTCACTTCGACATAGTGGTCAAGTGCGGTGAGGGAGATCAGCGCGCCGCGTTTCCCGACGGGCAAGCGGGCGAGCAAGGGGGGCGGCGCGGGGGCGATGTCTTGCTGTGTGTCGGTGTCGTTCGGTGCGTTGCGCATGCTGCTGATGGCAAGGTCGACCACGGTCGTGACGATCAGGGCGACGCCGGTGGTGGTCACGGCAAAGCGGACAAGGCCGCCGACGGTATCCGCGAAGAAGCTGCCGAAAATCGCCGTATTCAGGCCGATGATAACGGCGGAGATGACAAGGCCCGCGCCGATGCCCATCACAAGGATGCGCAGCACGCTGGGCAGGCCGGGCAAGAGGCGGCGTAGCACGCCAGCGGTGAAACTGCCTGCGCCGAAGGTGATAACGACGATGCCGACCCAATAGATCGCAAGTGGCAATGCCCGCATGGTGCCTGCGGTCCCGAACGCCCCGGCGAATGACATCACCAAACCCACACCCACCAGCGCCGCCCATGTCACCGGGCGGCTGTAATCTGCCTGCAATTCACGAAGCGCGAGGCGCACGGGGCTGTCAGTCACGGATGGATCGCTCTGGTTCACGTAAATGGCGTTGCGCGGGGACCGCCCGCTTCCAAATGGTGTGCCAGAGCCGGGCAGCAACGGCAAGTCTGCCTGGAAAGCTGGAGGATTTAAGATGACATTACAGCCATATCTGCAATCAGACCTGATCGTGCAATTGCATGTGATCTGCGCGGTGATCGCTCTGGCCATCGGGCCGTTCGCCCTGTGGCGCAAGCGGCGCGACCGGCTGCACAAGGTGCTGGGCTATGTATGGGTGTCGGGCATGGGGGGCGCTGCGCTGTTGGCGCTGGCGATCCCGAGCAATGTGTTCGCGTTCTGGCTGGGGCCGATCCACCTGTTCTCGGCCTATGCGCTGTGGGGGATTTACGTCAGCATGCGGGCGATCTTTCAGCGCAACATCAAGCTGCACAAACAGGTGATGGAGGCGATGTATGTGCGCGGCCTTTGCCTTGCGGGGGCGTTCAACTTCCTACCCGGACGCGCCACACAAGAGGCGCTGATCCCGAACGCGCCAGAGATCGGCTTTGTCATCATCGCCGCCGTCTGCGCATGGGCCTTCGTACCGCTGATCCGGGCAGGCGGGCGCAAAGCACCGCGGCGCGACGAGGTCCCGCAATGAGCCCTTGGGCCTACCTCTCTCTCGCGATTGTCTTCGAAATTGCTGGCACGTACTTCCTGAAACTCTCGGACGGGTTCACGAAGTACCACTGGGGCGGCGCGGCGATTGTCTGCTATTGGCTCTGCTTTGCGGCCTTCGCCCCGGCTTTGCGCGATCTGCCCGTGGGCGTGGTTTATGCCACGTGGGCAGGGCTGGGGATCGTGGGCGGCGTGCTGCTGGGACTGTTCGTCTTTTCCGAATACCTGCGCCCGCTGCAATATGCTTGCATCCTGCTGATCGGCATCGGCGCGATCGGCTTGCGCCTGACCACCGACGCCTGAGCCCCGCTCAGCGTCCATGCCCCCGGCGCCGCGCGGAATTCGCCCACAAGGATGAAGTTAGGACTTTTCAACCCCGCCGCAGATGTCTATAGCACCCCTCGTCTACAAGACACAGACGTGCGGTCGTGGCGGAATTGGTAGACGCGCAGCGTTGAGGTCGCTGTGGGGTAACACCCGTGGAAGTTCGAGTCTTCTCGACCGCACCAAATTCCCTTGTAAACTATTGATTTTTTGGCGCAAAAAG
>CAZPXE010000463.1:0-3200 GCA_964590545.1 uncultured Rhodobacterales bacterium
CCCCGGCACGGAATCAAGGCGAAGCCGCCGTGCCAAAGCCAGACCGCCCGCACGGTCCGCCCTTGGCACGGCTTACTTTTGTACCTTCTTCCGACCAAGGAGCGTTTTGACATTCGCCTCCCGCCTTGATAGCGCAAACACCAACCCAAACTCCCGCCGCAAAGGACGATTGCCATGACCCTTAAGGTTGCCTGTATCGGTGAGGCCATGATCGAGTTGTCCGAACAAGGCGGCGGGGCGTCCATCGGCGTGGCCGGGGATACGTTGAACACCGCCATCTACCTCAAACGCCAAGCGCCGGGCGTGCAGGTGGATTACGTGACCGCCCTTGGCATCGACGCGTTTTCGGACCGCATCGCGGGGTTCATCGAGGCGCAGGGGGTCGGCACGCAGACAATCGCGCGCGATGCAAACGGCACGCCGGGGCTTTACGCGATCACACTCACCGATGAGGGCGAGCGCAGCTTCACCTATTGGCGCAGCGCCTCTGCCGCGCGGGGGCTGTTCGGGGATTACGATTTCTCGGTGCTGGGCGGGTATGATCTGGTTTACCTGTCCGGTATCTCACTCGCGATCCTGCCCGGATCGGTGCGGGCGGCGCTGCTGGATTACCTCGCCGCCAGTCCGGCCAAGCTCGCCTTTGACAGCAATTACCGCCCGAAGCTGTGGGAAGACCAAGCCACGGCGCAAGCCTGCTGCGCAGCCTACGCGGCGCAGGCCGATATCCTGCTGCCATCCATCGACGATGAAATGGAACTTCATGGCGAAGACGCAGGCACCGTCGCCGCCCGCTGCGCCCAGATTGCCAAAGACGGCGCGCTGAAGCGCGGTGCGGAAGGGCCGCTCAGCCTTGGCGCGCCCGTCTCACAATCCTACGCCCCCGCCCCCCGCGTGGTGGACACAACGGCCGCTGGGGACAGCTTCAACGGCGGCTATCTGGGCAGTGTTCTCACCGGCGGTGCGCAGGACGCAGCGCTGCTGGCCGGGCACAACATGGCCGCCCACGTGGTGCAGCATCGCGGGGCGATTGTGCCGGTTTAAAGCGTTTCGAGAAATGGTTGAGACACACCTATCGCAAATGTCCCTCAGAGCGCGAAGCGGGGCAAGGTATTTGCGATTCCACGTTTTCTCGAAACGCCATAGGGCTACTCTTTGCCTTTTAGCCAAGGTTAGCCGTGGTCATCGCCGGATCGGGAGAAAGCGCTGCGACAGGTATTCTGCGCGTTTTCTGGCGGCATAGGTGGCCCGACGCGTATTCGATGCGCCAAGATCAGTCGCGGCAGCTTTGCCTTGTTTGCGTGGCCCGGGGCGCTCTGAACCTACTTCCGCTAAGACGGCGACAGGTCCGCAACCAATGCCGCCCGCTCCGCTTCATCGCGACATACCAAAGCCAACAAATCCGCATCCCCTTGCGCCGCAGCCAACCGATCCGCCTGAGGGTCCTGCAACGCCTGCCCGGCCGCCACCTCTGCGCGACAAAACGCCAGCCATGCCCGCAACCCCGCCAACACAGCGGGAGATTTCAGGCCTTGCCGCGCCCGGTCACGCCACGTGTCGAGGAACCGGTAGGGCAGTTTCTGCGTCCCATCCATAGCGATCTGGCGTAGCGCATGGGCCAAATGCGGGTTCTCGAACCGCGCGAGCAGTGCATCCGCATAAGCCCCAGCCTCAGCCCGCACAGCGTCCGGCAACGTCTGCGCCGCCTCTGCCATTAGCGCGCGCGCACCGGCGCGCAACGTAGGATCAGCAATCGCCTGATGTACAAATTCATGCCCCGCCAGCACCCCGGCGTAGGCCAGATAAGAATGCGCGCCGTTGAGCATCCGCAGCTTGCGCATCTCATGCGGGGCCACGTCCGAGACCCATTGCACCCCCGGCCAATCCGGGCGCGCGGCGGCAAAGACATCCTCGATCACCCATTCCTTGAAAGGCTCGCACGGCACGGCCATCGGATCGTCAAATTCCGCGCGCAGCGCATCGGTTGTGGCAGGCGTGATCCTGTCCACCATCGCATTGGGCACAGTATAACGGCAGCGGATGGCGGTGTTGGTTTCCGTGCAATATGCCTGCAAGGCGCGGGCAAACATGTCACCATTCCCGGCACTGTTGTCACAACTCAGCAGCGTGACCGGAGCCTCTCGCCGCGCGAGCCCCCGCGCCAGCATCGCGATGAAACTGCCACCGTCACCCGGCGAGCACGCATACCCCTTCTCTGTCACCGTCGCCGAAATCACCGCCACCTCAGGGTCGGCAATCGCTGCCAGCACGGCCTCTGGCTCCTCCGGCGCGACCAGCACATCGCGGATCACATCGATGCGCCGCGCCGCCGCGCCCTGCACCGCGAGCGTAAAGGCCCCGCCCGCCGCGCGCAGACCGTCGCGGAAAGTGGCGGAGCGTAGCGAGACCGCCGTAATCTCCCACCCGCCTGCATCGAAGGTGTACTCTGCCAGATGGGCGCGAAAGAAATTGCCGGGACCGAAATGCAGGATGCGGCTCATAGGTTATACGCCTCCCGCGCCAGATCCGTCGCCAGAAGCCGCGCCAAATGCTCGGCATCATCGCGCCCGAAACAGCCACGCGCCATTTGTTCTGACAGGTGCAGCGCCACCGCGCGCCGCCAAAGATCATGCCGCGCCGGGATCGACAGGAAGGCGCGCGTGTCGTCATTGAAGCCCGCCAGATTCCAATAGCCCGCCGTTTCCACCACCTGGTCGAAATAGCGCGCGATCCCGGCCGCGCTGTCATGGAACCACCACGGCGGGCCGATACGCAGGCAGGGCCAATGCCCGGCCATCGGGGCCAACTCGCGCGCATATGTACTCTCATCCAAAGTAAACAGGATCATTTGGAAGCGCGGATCATTGCCAACCCGCGCCAAAAGCGGCTCTAGCCCGCGCACCCAATCACTCGCAACGGGGATATCAGCCCCCTTATCGCGCCCAAACGCTTCGAACACCGCCCGGTTGGTGTTGCGGCGAGAGCCACCATGGAGTTGCATGACCAGCCCATCCTCGACAGACATCTGCGCCATCTCGACAAGCATATGCCCATAGAAAGCGGCGCGCTCGCCGGCATCTGCGCGGCCCAAGCGCAGCTTCTCAAACGCAGCTGCCGGGTCGGCCAGCCAACAGGTCTGCACCACCTCGATCGCATGGTCCGTCGCCGTCGCCCCGCGCGCTTTGAAATAGGCGCGGCGCTGG
>CAZPXE010000464.1:0-3186 GCA_964590545.1 uncultured Rhodobacterales bacterium
GGCGCGGGCCACCAGCGCCTCTGCCGCGAAGGCGAAGCCGTCCAACGCGTGGGCAGTGATCGACAGGAACTGGATCAACACGTGGCTGGCGGCAAGGGTCACGTCGCCGAACCGTGCGGTAAGAAAGGTGAAGGAGGTAAAGATGCCCAACAGCAGGGCCGAGCGGATCAGAATATCCGAATTCACCACCGCCATGCGCAGCAGCCGCGCCCGGTCAAAGACACGCGGCCAGTCGCGCCAATCAGGCCGCACGAAAGCATCGCGGCACAGCCACAGCGCCAGCGCTGCGCCGATCCACTCGGCGATGAAGGTGGCAATCGCGACGCCTTCGACGCCCCATCCCAGCCCAAGAACGAACCAGAAATTCAGCGCGATATTGATGCCGTTCATCACCAGTTGCACCCAGAACACCGCCGCCGTCCGCTCCATCGCGATCAGCCAGCCAGTCAGGGCAAAGACGGCGATCGCTGCGGGCGCGGACCAGATGCGGATGCCAAGATAGGCCTGCGTGAGGGCCTCAACCTCGTCCGAGGCAGGCGAGAGCGCGAAGGCCGCCATGAACAGCAGCGGTTGCAAGACAATCATCGCCAGCCCCGCCGCGCCTGCGATCAGCAGCGCACGGGTCAGCAGTGCCGACACCTCCGCCCGGTCCCCCGCGCCTTCGGCTTGGCCGACCAGCCCGGTGGTGCCCATCCGCAGAAACCCGAAAATCCAATAAAGCGAGGACAGGATCACCGCGCCTAGCCCTACCGCGCCAATCGGGGCCGCCTCGCCCATTTGCCCGACGACGCCTGTGTCCACCGCGCCAAGGATCGGAACTGTCGCATTGGACAGAACGATCGGGATCGCGATTTTCAGAACGCGCCGATGGGTGATCGGCTGGGGTGAGTCCACCGTTTCAGTCATCATAAGGCCGTCGCAGTCGCCGCGCGCGTTCCCTTTGGCTGCTGTAGAGCACGAAAGGCGCACATGTTGCTGCGCCTGCGGGCAGGCTACTCACCGCCCGCCCCTTTAGGTGGCATCACGAAATGCCCGGTCGCCTGCGCATAAAGCCGCTCGCGGTTGTCCTGCCAGCCTTCCACATGCACCGTCGCATAGCGCCGCCCCGACCGCACCACCCGCGCGCGCGCATAGGCGTCCCGCGGAAGGCCGGAGCGAAGGTAATCCACCGTGAACCCCGCTGTTTTTGGCAGGCGCGGCATGGCGTCGGGGGCCAGATCGCCGCTCTCAATCTGCTCCCACAGGTAATGCCATGACAGGGTGATCATCGCCGTGATCTCAAGGAAAGACGCTGTCACCCCGCCATGGATCGCGGGCAGCAGCGGGTTGCCGATCAGCTTGTCGTCATAGGGCAATATCCCCGTCAGCTCATCCCCGCGCCGGTCAAAGCGGATGCCGAGGAAATGAATATAGGGCACGCCCTCAATCAGCGCGGTCAGCGCGGCGTTACGGCGTTCCTTGATGATCTCGACGGGTTCAGGCTGTTTCATCATACCCTGCCATCCAATGTGAAAGATCCGGTGGCGGTGGCGACAGGGTTCTCGGCATCCTCATCCACTGCCGTGGCGCGCACAAAGGCAACCGAGCGGGTGACATGGTAGCAGGTCGCCGTCGTCGTGATCGCATGCCCCGGCGTGGCGGCGCGCATATAGTCGATACGCAGATCAATCGTCGCCGTGCCGCCGGGATTGGACGGGTGCGCAATCACCGCCGCCCCGCAACACGTGTCCATCAGCGCCGAAACAGCCCCGCCCGCAATCACTCCGGTGCGCGGATCGCCCACCAGATCGCCGCTCGACGGCATTGTGATGGTGGCGGTGCCATCGCCAATCTCGGTGATAGTCATATTCAGCGCTTTGGCGAAGGGGATCGCCGATATGAATTGCTGTGCGATAACGGATTTGTCGACCATAGGGGCCTCTTGTCTTGTCCACCCCCACACTTCGCGCGCGCTGCCGCGAAGTGCAAGACCACCTGTTGCGCTTCCCCGCGCTTGGTCCTACGCTTTGCGCCAATCGACGGGGAGTATACCAGACATGTCCGAACCGCGTCTGTCTTTCAAAGAGATGTGCGCCAAGTTCGAGGTCACGCCGCGCACGTTGCGTTATTACGAGTATATCGAGTTGTTGCAGCCTGACCGCGAAGGCCGTTCTCGCTTTTATGGTCCGCGCGAAGTGGCGCGGATGAAGCTGATCCTGCGCGGGCGCAAATTCGGGTTCCAGCTCGAAGATATCCGGCAATGGCTGCTGATCTACGAACATGACGGCACCGAGGCGCAGATGCGCGCCTGGATCGACATGGCGGATGGGCAGCTCAAGGAACTGGCCGAACAGCGCGCGCAATTGGAAGAGGCCTTCGACGAGTTGCAGACCCTGCGCGACAGCGTGGCCGAGGAGTTGTCGTCGACGGCGTGAAGCAGCCCTGCCAGCTTTGACCGCATCTGTCGCGCCGCGGAATCAAGCCAAAGCTACCATGGCCAGCGCTCGTTCATTGGAACGCCATTGGTCCGAGAGACAATGGACAATACCGGCCCAACGGCCCGCCGCGGGCCACAGCAACCGGCGTTGGGCTCTATTTCCTAAACCTACTAGTGCGGCCCAAGCGCACAAAAATTACCCGTGACGTAAGGTGACGTAAAAGGAAGTTACGTAAACCTTTAAGTGACGTAACGTTGAACTTACGTCAACGTCAGGCAACATTGTATCGAATCCCCAGACGTCCCATCTGCCCGCCATAGGAAAACGCGACAGATAAGACAGAGATGATGATATGAGTACTGAGACTTTAACGATCCGCGAAATGTGTGACGCTTTCGATGTCACCCCCCGCACCCTGCGCTTCTATGAGGCCAAGGAACTGCTCTTTCCGAACCGCGAAGGGCAAAAACGCCTGTTCACCAAGCGCGACCGCGCGCGGCTGAAGCTGATCCTGCGCGGCAAGCGCTTTGGGTTCAGCCTCGAAGAAATCCGCCAACTTCTGGACCTTTACCATATGGGCGATCAGCAGCACACGCAGCTTGCCGCAACCTATGACATCGCCCGCCAGCGCCTTGCCGATATGGAATCGCAGCGCGACGAGCTGACCGAGGCGATTGAAGATCTGAAAGAACAACTGAAATGGGGTGAGAAGATGATCGCCTCGATGAGCAACCCGCAAAAAGCGGCGCAATAGCAACCTGATAGCCAA
>CAZPXE010000465.1:0-3179 GCA_964590545.1 uncultured Rhodobacterales bacterium
CAGGCAGGCAATGGCAGCGGCTGCGCCGACCGGGTGGCCGGAATAGGTGTAGCCAGAGCCAATGGCGCCTTTGCCGGAAGTATCCCCCTCGAACACCTCGGCCACGGCGGCGCAGATCATCACCGCACCGAAGGGGAAATATCCATTAGTGATGGCCTTGGCGGTACACATCAGATCAGGCTGCACGCCCCAGTGCCGCGAGCCAGACCATGAGCCGGTGCGACCGAAAGCGGTGATCACCTCATCCGCGATCAGCAGGATGCCGTGCTTGTCGCAAAGCGCGCGCACGCCGGGCATGAAGCTGGGATGGGGCGGGATGACGCCGCCTGCGCCAAGGACAGGCTCCATGATGAAGGCGGCGATGGTGTCTGCGCCTTGGAATTTAATCTCATCCTCAATCGACGCGAGGCAAAGCTGCGCGAGGCGTTCGGGGTCGGTTTCATCAAACGGATTGCGATAGGTGTAGGGGGCGGGCGTGTGGTAGCACCCCGCCATCAGCGGCTCGTACTGCGTGCGGAAATTGGCGTTGCCATTGACCGATGCGCCCAGCGTGTGGGTGCCGTGATAACCCTTCTTCAGGCTAAGGTATTTGACCCGGCCCGCCTCGCCCCGCACCTTGTGATACTGGCGCGCCAGACGCAGGGCGATTTCCACCGAATCCGAACCCCCGGAGGTGTAAAAAGCGCGGGTGAGCCCGTCGGGGGCGAAGAACTCTTGCAGCATATAGCTGAGTTCGATGGCGGCGTCGTTGGAGGTGCCGCGGAAGATCGAGTAGTAGGGCAGTTTGTTCAGCTGCGCGGCGATGGCGTCTTTGACCGGGGCGCAGGAATAGCCGAGGTTCACGTTCCACAGCCCGCCAACGGCATCAACGGTGCGGTGGCCGTCCACGTCAGTGATATGCACGCCCTCACCTTCGGTGATAATGTCGGGCGGGTTGGCGTGGCTGTCGGCAGGGTGCGCCATTGGGTGCCACATATGGCGGGCGTTGTTTTCTTTGAGGAAATTACCGTCTTTCATGCTGCCGCCTTTCCTTGGCCGAGCCGTGCAGGGATCACAGTTTGATCCACGCGGTTTTGAGGTCGAAGAATTTGTCGAAGGCGTGGAGCGACTTGTCGTGCCCGTTGCCAGATTGCTTCATGCCGCCCAAGGGCACCGTCACATCCGCGCCGCCATAGGTGTTCACATGGACCACGCCCGCCTTGATACGCGAGATCATGCGGTGCGCGCGGGACAGGTCCGCAGTCCAGACCGCCGCCGCCAGCCCGAAGGGGGTGTCATTGGCCAGCGCGACGGCGTCGTCTTCGCTATCGAAGGGGATCACGGCGAGGATCGGGCCGAACACCTCTTCCCGCGCGACTTTGTCCTCGGGTGACACGCCTGCGATGATTGTGGGCGCCATGTAAAAGCCGCCGGTCTCTTCGAGAATGCGGGTGCCGCCGGTAACGATCTCGCGGCCTGCGGCGCGGGCGTCGTCCACGAAGGCAAGGTTCTGGCGCAGTTGCGCTTCGGAATTGATTGCGCCAGCCATGGTAGTGGGGTCGAGCGGGTCGCCGACGATCATCGCCTCGGCCACCTCTTTCATCTTGGCCACGAACGCGTCGTGGATAGAGCGTTCGACCAGCACACGTGAGCCTGCGATGCAGACCTGACCGGAGTTGCGGAAGATGCCGTGGGCCGCGACTTTGGCCGCCTCATTCAGATTGGGCGCGTCGGCGAAAATCACGTTGGGGGATTTGCCGCCCAGTTCCAGATAGACCCGCTTGAAATTCGAGCGCGCCGCAGCTTCGAGCAGCCGCCGCCCGGTGCCACCGGAGCCGGTGAAGACCAGCGTATCCACCTCCATGCTTTGCGCAATCGCCGCGCCGACGGTTGCCCCTTCGCCGGTGACAACGTTGAAGACGCCTGCGGGGATGCCCGCCTCCAGCGCCAATTCGGCGAGGCGGATAAGGGTGAGCGAGGCGGTTTCCGCCGGTTTCAGCACGACGGTGCAGCCCGCAGCCAAGGCCGGGCCGAGTTTCCAAGCACCGATCATCAGGGGGAAATTCCACGGCACGATCGCGCCAACCACGCCGACGGGTTCTTTGTGAACCAGCGCGAGGGTTCCGGGGGCGGTGGGGGCAATCTCGCCAAATATCTTGTCGCTGGCTTCCGCGAAATAGCGGATGGTGCCCGCAGCCGAGAGCGGTTCGGCCTTGTAGGCCATGCCGATCTCGGTCCCATTGTTGCGCACGCCGAGCACGGCAAGTTCCAGCGCGTTGGCTTCGATCAGGTCGGCCCATTTCAGCATTGCCTTCTTGCGCATAGCGGGCGTGAGGCCAGACCAGCGCCCGTCATCGAAGGCTGCGCGAGAGGAAGCAATGGCAGCCTCGGCATCGGCAACGCTGCCACGCGCCATCGTTGTCAGAACCGTGCCGTCCAGCGGCGAGATCACGTCCATCACCGCACCGTCAGAGGCCGGGCACGGCGCGCCGTCGATCACATGCGCAGCGGGCGGGACCGGGGCCGAACGCAGGGTGGAGAGTTTTTCGAGATCCATGATTGGTTCATTATTTACACCATCGGTGTTGATAACCTGAAGCTTTGCGCCCCTTGAGTCAACGTAAAACTCTGGATCTTCACCACTGTCACATCAGATGCACTCGGATCAGGCTGGCATAGGTCTGCGGCGCACGGCCTCCGATCGCGTCCGTCAGAGTGCGTGCAGCGCGCAAGACGCTGGCGGCAATCAGGCCACGCATTTCGTCGCTCATGCGATGGGACGGTGTCGAGACCGAGACGGACCCGCAAGCCTGACCGCCCCGATCAAAGATGGGGGCCGCGATACCATGCACATCGTCTTCATTGGTGCCGTCGGATTCCGAAAACCCCTGCGCCTGAACGGTGGCCAGCTTTTCCAGCAGATCTTCTTTATCCGTGAGAGTTGCGCTGGTCTTTGCCTCCAAGGGGCGGGCCAGAACGCGTTCCAGAAGTTTGGGGTCCCCGAAGGCGAGCGTAGCAAGCCCTGACGCCGTGCTATGGAGCGGAAGCACTTCGCCTGCGATCAGCGACACGCGCGTCCCCTTTTTGCTTTCGCTGGTGGCAATATTGCCCAGCGATAGGCCAGAGATCAAAGACGCATGGGCAGTCTCGCCCGTCTGTTCGGTCAAATCACTTAGCACGGATTGCGCAATTTCGGCCAC
>CAZPXE010000466.1:0-3163 GCA_964590545.1 uncultured Rhodobacterales bacterium
ACTGTTCGGCTCTTCGCGAATATCGGCAAGCTGGATCAGGATCACGCCGGCAGGTACCTCGATTGGCTCAGAGACTTCGCCGGGCAACAACGCCAGCAATTCGTTCGCCAGCGGCCCCGGCAACCGGTTCACCGGACGCCATCCCAACGCGCCACCGCTGGATGCACTTGGCGTGCGGCTCACCCGCCGGGCATAGCCTGAAAAGCTCGCCCCGTTTTCCACATCGCGCTTGATCCGCGCCGCCATCCGCCGCGCCCCATCCACACCACGTTCAGCAAAGGGGATCGCGATTTCCCGCAGAAAGACGCTTTCCTGCGCACGGGACGCCGCCGCATCAAGCGCATTGTCCACATCCGCTTCCGATGGGGTCGCCCGATCCCGGAAGCGTGCATTCACAACGCCGCGCCACATCAACTCTGCTTCTAGAAATGCATCCAAAGTCTCGATGGCCACACCATTGCGCTTTAACCGATCCAACAGCGCACCGGGTGACATTTGCCTCCCGGCAGAGAATGCCTCCAACCCTTCCTGACGCGCCTCTTCGGTCAGCGTCAGGCCAATGCGATCAGCAACTTCCACCTTCAATCGGTCGTCGGTGAGCGTGTTGAGGATGGTCTCCCGACCCGGATCGCCTGCGCCCAGAACGGTCATCAACCGCCGCCGCTGGCTGACCTCGTAGTTGGAAATGATCGACTGGTTGACGATGCGCGCGGGTGCAAACGGGTTCTGCGCCTCGGCCATCTCCGCCAAAGACGACACGGCCAGTACCAAAGCCAAAATCAACGCTCTCATTCTTCCCACCTCAACCCATCAAAAGCGCACGCAGCGCCTCGCCTGATCCTTCGGTCGCCCGCCCAATCCAGCCAGCTCCAGCGTGAACTGATATTCAATCGCCGAGGGCAAGTTAGAGGATGACGTAAACCGGCGCGAGGCCGAAAGCGAACCTGTGACACATTCATTGGCATATTCCAGCCCCAAAGTCCCCCGCACATTCCGCCCGGTGGCAAGGTTACGCTGCCAACCCAACGTCATGTCCCAATTGTCAGCCAGCGCAAATTCCGATTTCAGACGGAACTCGTTCCGGGTGGTAAAGCTGAAAGCGCTCGGATCTTTGGCCAGATACACGTAATTGCCCGTCAGCTTGAACTCCCCAAGGGTCAGCTTCGCCTGAATATCATTGCGCGAGAAACTCAACTCGCGATCAAAGAGCGTCTGGTTAGACAGCTTAAAGTAAGGCGGCAGATCGAGGTTCGTCGCCGCCACAAGGTTGGAGCTGATCCCATTGAGCCCGGTATTCTCAGGAAACCCCGTGGTCGGTTCAGGCCGCAGCACCTGACCAAGCGTGACGCCCACCTGCCAGCCATTCTTCGCCGTGCGGGTATAATTCGCACCAAGGTTCAGCCGCCAGCCATCTTCGGTCTGATCATCGCCCGGAAAGCGGTTCAGCGCGAAAAGATTGGCCGCATCAAACTCCATCGCCGCACTATCTTCGTTGGGAATATTGGCGATATCGCCCACGCGCTCCGAATAAATCACCTGCGCTACCGGCTCGATCACCTCAGTCGCCGCCGCGCTCCGCCGCACCATCGGCCACCGCAGTGTCACGCCCGCAGTCGAGGTGAGCACCGATTGCGGATCGGTCGGGATCGCCGCGTCATCGCGGGACAGATAACTGCGCCCATCCACCGTCCCAAAGACCTGCCCAACAACGCCCATGGGAAGAATACCGCGCTTGCGCCACGACGCGCCCAGCCCGGCCTCCAGCACATCGCGCCCATCCCGCCGAAAGAGCGAGGCGACATCCGCCGACACTTCACCGCGCCCCAGCACTGGATCATCGCGATAGGCGCGATACGTCACCTCGGGCAACACATTTGGCAGAATCGCGTTATCTTCGGCACTGCGCAACGACTGAAACCCAATCGCCGTTGCATTGAAATAGCTGTTCCCACGCTGGCGATTGACCGAGATTGTGCTCTCCAACCGATCCGTGTCGGAATAGCCAAAACTGCCCAGATAACTATTGTCGAAGGTCCGCGCCAAATCGAGATCCAGTTTGAACCCGTTCCCGAGCGCAAACCCGCCTTCCAGGAACAAATGCCCACGGCTGAACCTCTCGCCCTCGCCATCATCCACCGCAACAGAGCCCGACACCTCAAACCCACCATTGGAAAAGCGCTGGCGATACTCTCCTTCTAAAATGGACGCCCCGGAGGAGGTGAAAAACGGCGTCAGCGTCACATCACTCGCGCGGCCCGTCACGATATAGTAGGGCACTTTCAGCCCACGCCCGTAGATATTCGACTGCCGGTAGCGCGGGTTCAAAAAGCCGGTCGCCCGGTCCACCGACGGGTCCGCAATGCGAAAATACGGCAGATAGGCAACCGTCACGCCCATCACCTCGAACGCCGCATTGCGGAAATAGACCTGCAACGCTTCTTCGTCCCGAATGACTCTTTCGGCCCGGATCAGCCAAAGCGGCACCGGTTGGTCCGCGCAAATCTGACAGGCAGAGCCAACCGCACGATAAAGCGTCGTATATCGCCCCTCCACGCGCCGCGCCTCTGCCGCCGCAAACTGAAAATTATCCGCCAGCAACAACCGCGCGCCGTAAATCAACGCCTCTTCAAAGCCCTGCTGGATCTCGGCTTCATCCGCCAAAAGCTGCGCATCGCCGGGAATAGAGCCGCGAATGGCCCCCTCCGTCGTGATCTCCCCGGATTTGTTATCAAAGACGATCTTGTCCGCTGTGATCTGCTGGCCGTCATAGAAAACCGTGACATTGCCAGTGGCGATCAGCACGTCCTCCTTGGGCAGATAGCTGATCTCATCCGCCACCAACGCCGTCGACGCCGATGTCGGCAAAGGCTGCGCAGAGGCGCCAAAGGCGACCAGAACGCTGAGCAGGACTACCAGAGCAAACCGCACTAGCCATCCTCCAGATGCAACAGCAAACCAAACGCCGCCATCGCAGCAGCCAGCGGCGGCGCCCACGCGGCAATTGCCACGGGCAGCTCGCCAGCTGCACCGAAAGAAGACGCGATATCCCGCAGAAAATACAGGGAAAATCCCGCCAGAACTGTCGAAACCACGGCGACGCCAACCTGCGCCATCCGCGCATGTTGCATCGTCAGCGCCGCCCCGATCAGCACCATCGAGATCA
>CAZPXE010000467.1:0-3154 GCA_964590545.1 uncultured Rhodobacterales bacterium
TGTGCAGACAGGTGTGCTGGTACCCGTCGCGCATTGACTCGGCGATTGTCCGGGCGGTCCCGTATCGCGACCGCGTGTCCTACCTGGTTAATTTCGCCAAATCCTCGCCTGCTGGGTTCTTCAAGGCGCTGCCCCCGAAGACCACCGAATATGCGGCGCTGATGAAGGAAAAACTGCGGCTTGAGCGGATGCTTGCCAAGGGGGGCTATGGCCCCAAAGTGCCGGGCAAAACGTTGAAACCGGGCGCGTCTGGCGCGTCCGTTGTCGCGCTGCGCAACCGGTTGATGGTGATGGGTTTCATGAAGCGGTCCAACACGCAAACCTATGATACCAATGTGCAATCGGCAGTGCAGCAATTCCAACTGGCGCATGGGCTGGCCGCAGATGGCGTTGTCGGCCAAGGCACTATGACTGAGATCAACCGCCCGCTGGAAGCGCGCCTGCAATCCATTATGGTCGCCATGGAGCGGGAACGTTGGCTTAACCGTAAGCGTGGCAAGCGTCATATCCTTGTAAACATTCCTGATTTCACCGCCAAAGTGATCGACAATGGCAAGGTGACTTTCTCGACCCGCTCGGTCGTGGGCGCGCGCAGCGATGACCGCCCGACGCCGGAATTTTCCGACGTGATGGAGTTCATGGTCATCAATCCCAGCTGGTATGTTCCGCGCTCTATCGTGACAAAGGAATACCTGCCAGCGCTGAAAAAGAACCCCTTTGCGGTGAAACATATCGAGATTACTGATAGCCGTGGCCGCAAGGTAAACCGGGGCGCGGTGAACTTCTCGCAATATACCGAGAAAACCTTCCCCTATGCGATGCGGCAGCCGCCCTCGCGCGGCAATGCGCTGGGGCTGGTGAAGTTTATGTTCCCGAACAAGCACAACATCTATCTGCATGATACACCTGCGAAAAACCTGTTCGGGCGTGAAGTGCGGGCCTATTCCCATGGCTGTGTGCGCCTCGCGGATCCATTCGACTTTGCCTATACTCTGCTGGCAAAACAGACGGGTGATGCCAAAGGGTTCTTTCAGGCGAAACTTGCGACAGGCAAAGAGGCCCGCGTCGATCTCAAACAGCCGGTGCCGGTGCACATCATCTACCGCACGGCCTTCACCACGCCAAAGGGCCACACGCAATATCGCCGCGACATTTATGGCCGCGATGCCAAGGTCTGGTCCGGGCTTGCGAAAGCAGGGGTGGCGCTGCGCGCAGTTCAGGGATAAATCCTGCCGCAAACCTACCGGATACGGGATGGGGCGCGGGATGAGCCATACAATCAAAGATATAGCGGCGGCGCTGGGGGCAGAGGCTTTTGGCGCCGTTGATTTGTCCATCGCCCGCGTTGCTGAACCAGCGATGGCTGGGCCGGAGGACTTGGCGCTCGCAACCAAGGAAAGCTATGCCGCAGGGCTGGCAGAGGGGCAGGCCCGTGCCGCCATGCTGTGGCCAGGCGCGGATTGGCAAGCGCTTGGGCTTGAGGCGGCGATTATCCCGAACCGCCCGCGCTATGCGATGTCCGGCCTCAGCGCGATGCTTGATCCAGGGCAGGGCTTTGGCGAAGGAATTCACGCCACGGCGCATATCGAGCCGGGGGCCACGTTGGGGGCAGGGGTCTCGGTCGGGGCGTTCTCGATTGTTTCCGCTGGCGCAACAATTGGCGCAGGTACTGTCATTGGCCCGCACTGCTTCGTTGGACGCGATTCTTGGGTTGGCGAGAAGTCTTTCTTGCGCGAACAGGTTTCCATCGGCGCGCGCGTGTGCATCGGCGCGCGGTTCATCGCGCAGCCCGGTGTGCGGATTGGCGGCGATGGGTTTTCGTTTGTAACGGCTGAGAAAAGTGCGGTCGAAGAGGTCCGCGATACGCTTGGGGATCAGGGCGCGACACAGTCGCAGCCATGGTCGCGCATCCACTCGCTGGGTGCCGTGACGATTGGTGACGATGTGGAGATCGGCGCGAATTCCTGCGTCGATTGCGGCACGGTGCGCGACACGGTGATCGGGAACGGCGTCAAAATCGACAACCTCGTCCAAATTGGCCACAACGTGGTGATTGGCAACGATTGTATGATCTGCGCGCAATCGGGCATCGCAGGATCGTCACGTTTGGGCGATAACGTGGTCCTTGGCGGCCATACGGGCGTGTCGGACAATGTGTTCATCGGCGACCGCGCGATTACTGGCGGGGCGACGGTGGTGCTGTCCAACATCCCCGCAGGGCGCGTTATGCTCGGCTATCCCGCGGTCAAGATGGAGACGCAGCTTGAAATGCATAAAGCCCAACGTCGCTTGCCCCGTTTGGCGCGCGATGTCGCGGCCTTGAAGTCAGCGGTTTTCAAAGACGGCGGCGACACCTAAACCACCCGCACAGTCAGGAAAGGGTAGGCCATGGATATTCAGGCCAAAGTGATCGAGATCATCGCGGAACAGGCTTTGCTTGAGCCCTCTGATGTGACCCCCGCAAGCACGCTGGAAGAGCTTGGCATCGACAGTCTTGGGCTGGTCGAGTGTATCTTCGCCATCGAGGAAGCCTTTGATATCTCGGTTCCTTTCAATGCCAATGATCCCGAAGCCAGCGATTTCGATATTTCCGACGTGACCTCCATCGTCGCTGGGATCAAGACGCTTCTGGCGGAAAAGACCTAAGCGCGATGCAACGGGTGGTCATCACCGGCGCGGGGACGATCAACCCGTTGGGCCAGTCTGTACCAGAAACTCTGGAAGCGATGCGCGAAGGGCGCTGTGGCATTGGCCCATTAGAGATGCGCGATATCGATCGCCTGTCGGTGACGATCGGCGGGCAGGTGAAAGGGTATGATGAGACGGCCCATTTCAACCGCCAGCAAATCGCGCTCTACGACCGCTTCACCCAGTTCACTTTGCTGGCTGCGCGCGAGGCGATTTCACAGGCTGGGCTGGAGTTTTCGGGCGACCTGGCGAACCGCTCAGGTGTGATCTTGGGAACATCTGGCGGCGGGCTGACCACGCAAGACGAAAATTACCGCGCTGTGTATGAAGACGGGAAGAACCGCGTTCACCCCTTCATCGTGCCAAAACTGATGAACAACGCCGCCGCCAGCCATGTGTCGATGCAGTACAATCTGCGCGGGCCGTCCTTTACCGTGTCTACCGCTTGCGCGTCCTCGAACCACGC
>CAZPXE010000468.1:0-3133 GCA_964590545.1 uncultured Rhodobacterales bacterium
GCGATGCCTCTGCCCTCGGCCTGTTTGGTCACGGCCCAGCCCAGTTCCGGCGCTTCCCAGCCGGGCAGGAAAATGAACCCAACGCGGCCCAGCCATTCATTGCTGCCCGCATCCGCAACGGCCCATAGCCCGTAGCCCTTCGTGACCCAATGCCCGATGGTGGCATCCAGCGTCATCGCCGACATCATATCATCGCGCGGCCCGCCGACCGTATGGCTTTGGGCCGAGGCATAGAACGCCGTGATCGCAGGCAGATCGCCCATGCTCGGCGCGCGCAGCACCAGCCGCTCGGTGTGCAGGGTGGGGATAAGCTCGCTCATGCGGGCAGCGCCTCTGGGGCCGGGTGGCGGAAGACGCGCATGGTGCCGTGGCGTTCATGGGTGAACAGGTCCGGCTCCTCGGTGCAGCCAAGCCGCTGCGCCACACGGGCAGAGGCGTCATTGTCAATCGCCACAAGGCTGATCGCCGTGGGCCAGTCGAGCACCTCATACGCATAACGCCGCGCCGCCGCTGCGGCTTCGGTCGCATAGCCCTTGCCCTCAAACCCGTTCATCAGGTCCCAGCCCAACTCTGGCTCTGGCCACCCTTCGGGGTTCCACGGCCCGACAACACCCGCAAGCGCGCCCGTCGCGGTTTCCTCAACCGCCCAACGGCCATAGCCGCGCAGGGTCCAATGCCCGATCTCGCCCGCCAGATTGCGCCATGTCAGTTCCGCCGTTGTCGGCCCGCCCACGAATTTGGCACGCTCAGAAGCGTAGAACGCGGCCATCGGCGCGAAATCCTGCGGCCCGAGCGGGCGCATGGTCAGACGATCCGTCAGGAGCGTGGGGATATCGGGGGCAGCGCCTGTCAACCGAAGGCCTCCTGCGGGCTCGCGCCGTCCATCACTGGGCGCGTGAAGCTGCGCTCATAGCGGCGCACGCAGTTGGTACTTTCGGCATAAGCAAAGGCACGCAGGCATTCTTCGTCGTCCCACATCCGCGCGCGATAATCTTCATATGCCGCAAGGCTGTCGAAAGAGAAGTGGCAGAACGCGACATCATTCGCGCCCTCATGGGGCAGGTGATAGCCGTGATGCACACCGCCCATAGCCGCGACCTTATACACCCAGAACCGGGCGTAATTCTCGAA
Source organism: uncultured Rhodobacterales bacterium (assembly GCA_964590545.1). Lineage (GTDB taxonomy): Bacteria > Pseudomonadota > Alphaproteobacteria > Rhodobacterales > Rhodobacteraceae > Aliishimia. Next base: position 1,132 of record CAZPXE010000468.1, read on the forward strand.
CTCCGCGACTTTGGCGGGGTCGATTTCGTATCGCAGCGTGCAGGAGATCATTTCTTCTTCCCAAACCCGCTAAGACCCGGAGGCAGGCCCATGCCGCCACCGCCGAGGCCCGGCAGGCCGCCCGGCATCTTGCCAGAGCCCATTGCCTTGGCAGCGGCTTCAAGCTGTTTGGGGTCCATGTTTTCCATGCCGGGCATACCACCGGGCATCCCGCCCTTGCCGCCCATCATCGCCTGCATGGCTTTCTTCATCATGCCGCCTTTGCCCTTGCCGAGCTTTTTCATCATGTCCGACATCTGGCGGTGCATTTTCAGCAGCTTGTTCAGATCGCTCACCTGCATCCCCGACCCGGCGGCGATGCGCTTTTTGCGGGACGCCTGCAAAATCTGCGGCGCGGCGCGTTCTTTCTTGGTCATCGAGTCGATCATGGCGATCTGGCGCTTCAGGATCTTGTCGTCGAACCCGGCCTCCTCGACCTGCTTGGCCATTTTGCCCATGCCGGGCATCATACCCATCATGCCTTCCATGCCGCCCATCTTGAGCATCTGGTCCAGCTGCGTTTTCAGGTCGTTCATGTTGAACTGACCTTTGGCCATGCGCTTCATCATCTTCTCGGCTTGTTCAGCCTCGATGGTTTCTTGCGCTTTTTCCACAAGGCTGACGATATCGCCCATGCCAAGGATACGGCCTGCAACACGTTCTGGGTGGAACTCTTCAAGCGCATCCATCTTTTCGCCAAGACCGACGAATTTGATAGGCTTGCCTGTAACCGCTTTCATGGACAGCGCCGCACCGCCACGACCATCGCCGTCCATGCGTGTCAGAACCACACCGCTCACGCCGATTTTGTCATCAAATTCTGTAGCGACATTCACTGCGTCTTGGCCTGTTAGGCCATCCACCACCAAAAGCGTTTCGCGGGGCTGTGCCACATCGCGGACTTCGGCGGCTTGTTGGATCAGCTCTTCATCAATATGCAAACGGCCCGCGGTATCGAGCATGTAGACGTCATAGCCACCAAGCGTTGCTTGTTGCTTCGCACGTTTCGCAATTTGGACAGGGGACTCGCCCTTGATGATCGGCAACGTGTCCACACCAATTTGCTTACCCAAAATCGCCAACTGCTCCATCGCGGCTGGGCGGTTGGTGTCGAGCGATGCCATAAGAACGCGCTTCTTTTCACGCTCACTTAGTCGTTTGGCCAGCTTGGCGGTGGTTGTTGTTTTACCAGACCCTTGCAAACCAACCATAAGGATCGGCGCGGGCGGATTATCTACCTTCAGCGTGCCAGCATTGGCATCATCACCTGACAGGAAGTGTACCATCTCGTCGTGAACGATCTTCACAACTTGCTGGCCCGGCGTCACCGACTTGGTAACGTTCTGGCCTGTGGCTTTTTCCTGAATAGCCTTGATGAAATCACGGGCCACTGGCAAGGAAACATCCGCCTCCAACAACGCAACGCGCACTTCGCGCAGCGCGGTGGATACATCAGCTTCGGACAGCGCACCTTGTTTGGTGAGCTTGTCAAAGACGCCAGAGAGGCGGTCGGAGAGACTTTCAAACATACCGTGGCGTCCTTTCGTTGTTGCCGGTTACAGAAGAATGTAGGAATTCCGAGCCCAAAAACCAATTGCCCAAACGACAATTACACCCATGGGCGAAACTCGCTGATGGGTGGCGATCCTGAGACCGGAAGTCTGATGCTTCCAATGGATAAGGGGCGTTTAGGCTTTCATGGGGTATGAGTCAAGCAGGGTTGGGCGTTTCACAGGACTTTCCCTGGGTTACAGATGTTATTGGGGTCGATCATCTGTTTGATCATGCGATTAAGGTGTAGTTTCCCCGTATCCCCGTATTTTTGCAGGGCTTCGCGCTTTTCTGTTCCGATCCCGTGTTCTGCGGAAAAGGAACCGCCAATGGCCTTTAATCCATCTAAAACTGCGGGTTTAATCTGCGTCGCTAGGTCCGCACTAATTTCTGTGGTTTTGGCGATGGAGTA
>CAZPXE010000469.1:0-3132 GCA_964590545.1 uncultured Rhodobacterales bacterium
CGGTGCCAAATTCACTGACGCCAAATCCCCCTGCACCAAATCCACCCGCACCAAATCCCCCGGCACCAAATCCTCCGGCACCAAGATGACCTGCGCCGACGGCTCCAGAGCTAAAGATCGCACCTGTTGCGCCAAAATCAGAATGCGCAACGCCCCTCGCCGCGCCCGTTCCACCAGTGACACTCAGCCCCCCAGAGGCCAGCAGGTTTCGCGCGGCGTCGGCTGTGGCGTCCGTGATTTGTTTGCTTACTGCTGCACCTTTCGCAGGCGGCAAGCCCGCGACATCTATTCTTTCGATGGTCTTGGTGATGTCGATGTTGGGGTTCATCTTCACGGGAATCCCACCGGGGTCGAGCGAGATGACCGCAATGGGCCAGTTCCATTCGACCGGATTCAGGATGCCAGCAATCACCCCAATATCGCCGATTGGCGGATAGACCACCAACGGGTCTCGCCAGATCACTTGCGATGCAGACGACGCCCCGTCCCCAACCCTCAACAGCAAATCCAGAACGTCCCCGGACAGCTTGTCTTGTGTGACCGCCCCATCTGCAATCGCAGCGGTATCGACTGCTCCGGACGCAATATGCTCCGTGCGGACCGCGTCGTCGGCAAGCGCGCGCGCCGTAACGGCATCCGTAGCCAGCTTGTCCGCGCTCACGGCTGCATCGGCCAGCTTTGGCTCGGTCACGGACCGATCCTTTAACCCCGGCGTGTCAATCTGTTCGGCATTCGGCCCGCCGCTATGGTCATGCCGCGCCAAACGCTTCAGCAACTCGCGCTGCAGCGTATTGAGCGCATTTGCTGTGAGCAATTCACCGACTTCGAAAAGTTCCGGGATATCTTCGGGCATGGTCCGAACTCCTACAAGGGATGCGTTTGAACGCGCTTGGGGCTTACTCCATCGCCAAACGGAAACTCACGGACACAGACTGACCCTCCGCCAGCTCGATGGGCCGAGGGGTTTCGGCGAAATTGTAAAGGTCGCGCACCTCGCGCGTGCCGCGCTTGCCGCCCATCACGATGCCGCCGCCGATCACAGCCGCCTTCTTTTGAACTGTCCCTCTGAACGTAATGACAAGCTCTTTGCCGGTGACCTTGCGGCTGATATTCCCGGTGGTTTTGACTGGAACAATCGTGTCCTGTTCCAGCGGGCTGTCTGTTTCGGGTTTGAAACCCTCCGCGCCAAGGATCAGACCATAATCCGCGATCTCGCTATCGCCTTTCAGAAGGTTCAGCAGCCACAGCCGCCCGCCATCCAGCACGCGGTTTGTATTGGCGATCTCGTCCACGACCTGACCGGTCTCGTCAAAGACCGTCAGGGTCATATGGCCGCGTGGGCGGATGATGTCTGCGGGGTGATCAGGGCTCATTTCAGGGTCTCCTTATGGTGGGTCATCGGCGCAGGCGCCGGATGCTGATGGTGTCGATGGGGAATGCGCTGTCGCGCAGCGTGATGCTGCGGCGGGTTGCGGGCTCTGGCCGCGCCGGATCGGTCACCACATCCAGCGCCTCAAGAACGATGTCCATCTGATCGCTCGGCGCAGCGCGGCTGGTCAGGTCAATCGGTTGCTGCGGCAGCACCACGATCGTGTCCGTCGGAGTGACAGTCGTGTCAAAACTGCCCGGCAACCCGGCAGAGATGGTGATCGCATCTAGGGGCCGCGCGATAACCGGAAGCTCCGGCGGCAATCCTTCATTGAAAGTGATTGCATCGGACGGCCGCGCCGCGCTGACCAGCCCGTCAAACGAAGCTTCCGAGATCCGCAGATCCACGCTGGCCACGGGCAAGGCTGCGCTGGCCAAGGTGATCTCAACATGCGCCAGCAACGTGATTTCGTCCGTTGGCCGCACATCCGCGCGCAACTCAGCGGGCAGATCGACCTCGAAGACATCGCTTGGGCCAACCCGATCTGTCAGGATAAACTCGGCAGCGCCCTGGATCAGATCGTCTTCCGAGAACAGCAACTCTTGCCCGATCCGCACTGTGCCCGCCAGCTTGAACCGCTCGACCATATCGTCGAGCCACAGGCGGCGATGCGGCAACGGGCCGCCAAAATCAGGGGCAAGGGCGGTCTGCGGAATGGCCACGCAAAACTCGCCCGGACGGCGGCCATACCAATGGGCCGAGAATGTCACATCCGTATCGCTGGCCAGCGGCGTAAACTGCGCTTCGTGAATGTCGGTATCGGGGCTGATCTCAACCACCCGCCATTGCGACTGCCCGTCGCCCAGCATCGACGGCATCTTCAGCGGTACCTGCGCCAGCTCAGCCACATCGGTCGGCGGGCTGCTGGCCAAAGCCCCGGTAAATGCCAGTTCCGCCTTGCTCCTCAGGGTCAGCAACGGCCCCGTCGGGCTTACCAAAATCGGATGCGCAAGCAGGTGGTCATTGGCCGACAGGCCAAACCCGGCATAAAGCGCCTGTTCATCGCCCCGGCAAGTCAGCCGCGCAAGGTGAGAGGTGGCGGGGGTGTCCGTCTCCCAGACCATGCGCCCAGCGTCCACATGCAACGTAGCTCCCGCATCCAGCACGCGGTTCACCACCAACACCTGCGCCGTGCCGGTCCGCACGAAGGCAAAAGGGCCAAAGGCGCGCGCGCCCGCGGTGATGGTAAAAATCGGATCGGGCCATAAGACGTCCAAATCCCCATCCAAACCGGGCAGAGTTTTGGAGGCCGGATTGTTCAGCGCAAAGCGGAAATCCGGGCCGGGCAGCGGGGTGATATCAGCCGTAAACTTGCGCAAAGGCGCGTCGATCACGTCAACCGGGAAAATCCCCGCATTATCGGGCTTCTCCATAAATTGGCGCGTTTGGCCATCCCCGGTCCTGCCTGCAATCTGCTGTGTCTGAGTGTTGCCATCCACATCACGGCGGCTCAGCGTCTCATCATAGGGCTTGCCCGGCGGGATTGGCAGGGCCAGCCCGCCACGGGGCATGGGTGCACCGTTCCCCGCCAAGGCGATCAGCGCCAGCATCCGCTCTGCCGTCGCCGCGCCGCGCATCGCCAGCGCCGATAGGGCCGTCAGCCGCGCGCGAAAACTCTCCACATCATCTTCGGGCCACGGGCTTTGGTCATGCAGCGCGCCCAGCAAGCGCCCATCCGTCAAATCGTTGAAAAACGCCAGCGC
>CAZPXE010000470.1:0-3115 GCA_964590545.1 uncultured Rhodobacterales bacterium
CTGCCCGGTTGTTGTGAACACAGACGCGCTGGATAGCCTGTCAGACACCGAGCGCAAGGCGCTGCTGTCTTCGGTTGACGAAGTGCTCGACTACTACGTGGACACTTACAACAACAATACGATGCAAAAGTGGGGTCCGTTGTTGGATGAGCAGGGGATCGAGCGCGTCACCTATTCAGACTCGGAGCTTGCAGCGTTCCGCGAGGCAGCCGCCGGGCCGATTGCGGCAGCTTGGATCGAAGAGAACACAGCGCGCGGCCTGCCTGCGCAAGAGCTGTATGATCTGGTCCAGTCGGTGCTCGCGCAATAGGATCTGATGGCGTGGGGGCTTCGGTCCCCACGCGCTGAATACCATGGCTGGTTCCTCCCCTGTATTGACCGATGACACGGTGCTTAGTCGCGCGGATCGGGCGCTCTACCGCATTGAGCGCGTGCTTGCCTTGTTGGGCGGGTTGGCGATCTTTGGGCTGATGATGCTGGCGGTCTGGAATGTCGGCGGGCGAAACGGGTTTCAAAGCCCAATGCCCGGTTACGTAGACTGGATCGAGCAGGCGATGCCGCTGATTGCGTTCCTCGCCATTGCCTATTGTCAGCGCGATGGCGGGCATATTCGCATGGACATTCTGGTCGGTCGCCTGCGGGGGCGCGTTTTGTGGCTGTTTGAAATGGTCTCTACCCTCGTGATGCTCATCTTGATGCTGCTGCTTGTTTGGGGCAGCTGGGAGCATTTTGGGCGCTCCTTTGACTTTTCTGCGCCGCGCTGGTCGCGGGATAGCTCTATCGATATCGGCCTGCCGATCTGGCCCGGAAAACTTGTGGCCCCAGTCGCTTTCGGGGTCCTGTCGCTACGGCTCTTCATCCAGCTTCTGGCGTTCGGACGCGCCTTTCTCAGCGGCACAGACAGCCCCGTCGCCGTACCGCTGGTCGAAGACGCAGCGACCGTTGCCGCGAGAGAGGCCGCAAGCGTCTCTGGCGCGGAGGCCCGCTGATGGAGCCGATTGATATCGGTCTGATCGTCTCGGGCGTTCTGGTGCTGATGGTCTTCATCGGCGTGCGTGTGGCCTTTGCAGCGGCGCTTGCAGGGCTAATCGGGCTCGTCTGGATCTTCTGGGCAAAGAAAGGCATGGACCCCGACCAATTTGGCTGGGCGCTGGGCGTCGCGGTCAAAACAGCCGGACAAGTACCCCATTCCAAAGTATCCAGCCAAGCGCTGTCCCTGATCCCGGTCTTCATCCTGATCGGATATCTCGCCTATTATGCCAAGCTAACCCAAGCGCTGTTCGAGGCTGCCAAGCGCTGGTGTGGCTGGGTACCAGGCGGACTGGGGGTCTCTACGATCTTCGCCACAGCAGGCTTCGCGGCTGTCTCAGGAGCATCCGTCGCAACCTCCGCCGTCTTCGCGCGGATCGCAGTGCCAGAGATGCTGGCCGTCGGCTATGACAAACGCTTTGCAGCAGGCGTCGTCGCGGCGGCAGGCACGCTCGCCTCCCTGATCCCACCCTCAGCCATCCTTGTGATCTATGCGATCATCGTCGAAGCCGATGTCGGCGCGCTCTTGCTGGCAGGGTTCTTGCCGGGGCTGTTCTCGGCGTTCATCTATGCGGGGCTGGTGATCGGAATGGCGCTGGTCTGGAAGGGCCTCGGTCCTCCAGTGGGCGGTTTCACATGGGTCGAACGGTTCCAGTCCCTGCCGGGTGCCATGCCCATCGTTCTGGTCGTGGTGATCATAATTTGCTTTGTTTACAATCCCTTCGGCGAAGACGCATGGGGAACCCCAACCGAGGGTGGAGCGCTTGGGGCATTCGTGGTCTTCGTGATGGCACTGGCACGGGGAATGCGTTGGACCGAGCTAAAATCAGCGCTTCTTGAGACAGCCAAACTGTCCGTAATGATCTTTACGATCATCTGGGGCGTCCTCATCTATGTGCGCTTCCTTGGCTTTGCAGACCTGCCGGGCGCGTTCTCAGACTGGATCACCTCGCTCGATCAAAGTCCTTGGCTGACGCTGATCTTCATCCTGCTAGCCTATGCGGTGTTGGGCATGTTTATGGACGCCATCGGGATGCTGCTCCTGACGTTGCCGGTGGTCTATCCTGCGGTCATGGCGCTGAATGGCGGAGAATTCGTCGCTGCTGCCGATAGCAGTTTTGGGATGTCAGGGGCGGCCTGCGCCATCTGGTTCGGGATTATTGTGGTCAAAATGGCAGAGCTGTGCCTGATCACGCCACCCATAGGGCTAAACTGCTTTGTGGTGGCGGGCGTGCGGCCCGAAGTCACCGTCCAAGATGTCTTTCGCGGCACCTCGCCCTTCTTCGTGGCCGACGCGCTAACCATCGCAGGATTGATCGCGTTTCCGGGTATTGTCTTGTATCTTCCGGGTTTGTTGCTCAATCTCTGAAGAGCCAAAGCGTGCGAGGCTGGCCACGCATTTAAGGTAGAGTAACTCAGTGAAAACAATAGGTATTCTTGGGGGCATGTCGGCAGAATCGACAGCGCTCTACTACGGGCGCCTCAATAGCGAAATGCAGCGGCGCTTCGGCGGGCTTCATTCGGCGGACGTGTTGATCCGATCGTTCGACTTTGCTGAGATCGAAGCATTGCAGGCAACTGGCAATTGGGGCGTTGCAGGCCAGGTTTTAAACACAGCCGCAAAGGGTCTTGTGGCAGGCGGCGCCGAGATCTTGATCCTCGCAACCAACACGATGCACAAGGTGGCAGACGCAACACTTGACGGTGTAGACGTGCCGTTCTTGCATATTGCAGATGCAACGGCAGAAGCAATCAATAGCGCTGGGTTCAAGCGACCGGGCTTAATGGCGACTGCCTATACCATGGAGCAGGATTTCTACACCGGACGTCTACGCGCGGCAGGTCTAGAGCCGATCGTCCCAGACATCAAAGATCGGGCAGAAACCCACCGCGTGATCTTTCAAGAATTGTGCAAAGGCCAGATCGTAAAGACGTCTCGGCAAACCTATGAAGGCATAGCAGCGCGGTTAGTCTCAGCCGGGGCAGATTGCCTGATCCTCGGTTGCACTGAAGTTGGGCTTTTACTTAATGATCGCAACGTTACCGTGCCGGTATTCGATACCACACTGATCCATTGCGATGCCGC
>CAZPXE010000471.1:0-3113 GCA_964590545.1 uncultured Rhodobacterales bacterium
CTCACGCCCGCCGGTTTTCAAGACCGGTGCATTCGACCACTCTGCCAAACCTCCGGCCTTTGTGGTGTTTGATGGGTTTAGGCGGGCTTTGGCGATTCTGGAACCGGGAAAATTCATCGAATGGCCGAACGGGCAAATCGGGGAAAAATGCTCATACCCCGCACAATGGCTTTTCAGAACCGCCTGAAAACGCTACAACCTTGCCAAACGAGCGGTGGACAAAGGCGATCAACGCCAGACACGGGGCAAAAAATATGGGTATTCCGCGCAATAGGGCATTGGGCCTTAGCTTTGCAGCATTCGCAGCTTTCGGGCTGTCGGGCTGTGATGAGAACGGCGAATTCAATCTTGGGCAGGCGTTACAGCCAAACGCATCCGAAGGTGAGGCCGTCGCGGCTGCGCCCGGTCGCACCATTGAGAGGGATGTGGAGGCGCCGGATGTGTTCTCTTCTCAAGAAGCCGGTCTTTGGGACGGTCGCCCCTCTCTCGGTGGTGTCTGGGTTGCACATCCCGATGTAAAGGACCCCGAGCGGGTTATCATCCGCAACAGCTCTAACGGAAAATTCGTGGTTGGCGCGTTGTTCCGGCGTGAGCGGGATATTCCCGGGCCACGGCTCCAGATTTCCTCTGATGCTGCAACGGCATTGGGGATGCTGGCCGGTGCGCCGCAGGAACTGAGCGTGATTGCGCTGCGCCGCGAGGAAGTTCAGGTTGAAGCGCCTGCGGCAGAAGAAGCGCCGAGCGTTGAAGCAGTTGCCGCTCCGGCAGAAGTAAGCGAACAACCTCTGGATCCGATTGCTGCCGCCGGAGCCGCGATTGATGCCGCGCCTGCCAGTGAGGCCGAAGCAGAGACGCAGACCGCGGCAGCAGCCCCAGCGCCCGCTCCGAAACCACCCCGGTCGAGCCTTACCAAACCCTACTTGCAGGTCGGTATCTTTTCTATCAAAGCCAATGCCGACCGCACCGCTGAACGGATGCGCAGCGCTGGTATGGTTCCGACCGTGCGCAAGGGCGAAACCGGCGGCAAGCCATTCTGGCGCGTGGTGGTTGGCCCGGCGGGCTCGTCCAGCGAGCGGCGGGCACTTCTGGACAAGATCAAAGCTGAAGGCTTTACTGACGCCTACGCGGTCACAAACTAAACCGGACAGTCACTCTTATCGCGCAGCGGAGGTCTGCTATGCTGTTCATTCCCAAATTGCTGCTTTCCCTCGCGGCCCCTGCCCTTGCGCTGATACTGTCAGCATCGCTGGCTTTGGCTTTTGAGACGCGTGCAAAAACCGCCTACATTATCGATCAGAACACGGGCACGGTGCTGCTAAACAAAAACGCCGATGTGCCGCTGCCACCTGCCTCTATGTCAAAGCTGATGACACTGTATATGGCGTTCGAGGCAGTGCGCGAAGGGCGGCTGTCGATGACAGAGACCCTGCCCGTTTCGCAGCACGCCATGAACTACGGTGGCTCGACCTTGTTTTTGCGCGCGGGTGAGCGGGTGAAGGTCGAAGATCTGATCCGGGGTATCATCGTCCTGTCGGGCAACGATGCCTGCGCTGTGATCGCCGAAGCACTCAGCCCGGACGGAACCGAGGCTGGCTTTGCGCGTCTGATGACGCGCCGCGCGATTCAGATGGGCATGACCAATTCCACCTTCATGAATTCAAACGGCTGGCCACAGGCGGGCCACGCGATGTCATCGCGTGATCTGGCCCTGTTGGCACATCGTTTGATTGTGGATTTTCCGGAATTCTACCCGATGTTTTCGGAAAAAGAATTCCTGTTCGACGCTAAGGAAAGCCAGAACCGCTTTAACCGCAACCCATTGCTTGGCCTTGGCATCGGGGCAGATGGTTTGAAAACGGGCCACACGCGAGAGGCTGGTTATGGGCTTGTCGGCTCGGCCAAACAAGGTAATCGGCGCGTTATCTTCGTGATCTCTGGCCTGCAAAGTCAGGAAGCGCGCGCCCGCGAGTCCGAGGCCATCGTGAACTGGGCCTTCCGACAATTTGCTGAGGCGGATGTCATCAAACAGGGCGAACGGCTGGCCGAAGCATCCGTTTGGATGGGTGATGCACAAAAGGTCGGGCTGGTGCCTGCGGAGGGCAAAACGATCCTGTTGCCAACACTGAGCGCGGCCGCGCTGGACGCCGAAGTGATTTATGACAGCCCGATTAATGCTCCCATCTCAGAAGGCGATCAACTGGGCGAATTAGTGATCCGCCCCGAAGGCCTGCCCGAGGTTCGCGTGCCGCTGGTCGCGGAAGCCTCGGTGGCCGAAGGCGGCTTTATGGTGCGCATGACCGGAGCACTGCAAGTGCTGATGGCGCAGTGGGCAGACCGCCGGGCAACCGATTCCGAAGGTGCAAGTTGACGACATCACAGACGCGCGGCCTTTTCCTGAGTTTCGAAGGAATTGACGGCTCCGGAAAATCAACTCAGGCTCGGCTCCTGCACGACCGTCTGGTGGCGCTGGGTCATGATGTGGTGCTTACCCGTGAACCCGGCGGCAGCGAAGGCGCGGAGGAAATTCGCGCCCTTGTCTTGCAAGGCGATCCCAACCGCTGGTCTGCGCAAACCGAATTGCTTTTGTTCACCGCCGCGCGCCGGGACCACCTTGAACGTACGATCTTGCCAGCGATTGAGGCCGGGAAAATCGTCATCTGCGACCGTTTCGCCGACAGTACGCGGATGTATCAGGGCCTCAGCCGTGGCGATTTGCGTGCGCAAGTGGACGCCCTGCACGAGATGATGATTGCACGCGAGCCGGACCTGACGCTGCTGATCGATATGGATCCCGCACAAGGGCTTTCGCGCGCCTTGTCACGCGGGACCGCCGAGGAACGTTTCGAAGGGTTCGGACTGGACCTGCAACAGAAAATGCGGGCTGGCTTTTGCGCCCTAGCCGAAGAATTTAGCGAACGGTTTCGAGTTGTTGATGGCGCCCAAGCGCCGGACGTCGTTGCCGAAGCAGTGTATGCGCAGGTTGCACAGCACATCCCACCAAAAGGCTAGACTCGGCCACCTGAGCAACGCTAGCAAAAGTGGCAGCTAAGCCATTGGGCAGAATTCTGTTAGGGTGGCACCAGCAGGTCGCCTGCGATGAAAAGACGAGCGTG
>CAZPXE010000472.1:0-3106 GCA_964590545.1 uncultured Rhodobacterales bacterium
TGGATGATGGCGTTCTGGAATTCCTCGCGCATCGTATTTCGACCAATGTGCGTGTGTTGGAAGGAGCGCTTACCCGTCTCTTCGCATTCGCCTCGCTGGTGGGACGTGAGATCACGATGGACCTGACCACTGACTGCCTTGCCGATGTGCTGCGCGCGTCTGAGCGGAAGATCACTGTCGAGGAAATTCAGCGCAAAGTGTCCGAGCATTACAACATCCGTCTCAGCGACATGATTGGCCCCAAGCGCCTGCGTTCCTATGCGCGTCCGCGTCAGGTGGCGATGTATCTGTGCAAGAAGTTGACCTCGCGGTCATTGCCAGAGATTGGCCGTCGCTTCGGTGGTCGCGACCATACTACCGTGATGCATGGTGTCCGCCGGATTGAGGAATTGAAGGTGCAGGACGGTCAGATCGCCGAAGATCTTGAGATGCTGCGCCGGGCGCTGGAAGCCTAGATTTCCGACCTAGATCGCGCAGAACTCAACGAAAGGCGGCCCTGGTGCCGCCTTTTTGCCGTGCAGGCCAGCGACGCGCCCCTGCCACCCTTGACCTGCCCCTAAATCCAGCGGACAAGTCAAAAAACACTTGTCCTGCGGGGGGTATCGGGTAGGTTTCCCGTCCCGGCGACGTGAAGGGTAGAGGGCGCATGAAACTGAGCATCGAACGAGCTGCACTGCTGAAGGCCGTGTCCCAAGCGCAATCGGTTGTGGAGCGCCGCAATACGATCCCGATCCTTGCCAATGTCCTGATTGAAGCTGATGGGTCCGATGCGACGTTCCGTGCGACGGACCTTGATATCGAAGTGGTCGACAAGGCCCCCGCGATGGTGGAGCGCGCCGGTGCGACGACCGTTGCCGCGACGACCTTGCACGAAATTGTTCGCAAACTGCCCGACGGCGCGCAGGTCACGCTGACCGCTGACAGCGCGACGGGGCGTTTGACGGTCGAAGCAGGGCGGTCCAACTTCTCGCTGGCGACGCTGCCCAAGGAAGATTTCCCGGTAATGGCGTCCTCGGAATACAGCTCGAACTTCTCGGCCCCCGCCCCGGTGCTGCGCCGCCTGTTCGATAAGTCGAAATTTGCGATTTCCACGGAAGAGACGCGGTATTATCTGAACGGCGTCTACATGCACATCTCTGACGCCGATGGTGGCAACGTGCTGCGCTGCGTGGCGACGGACGGACACCGCTTGGCGCGGATCGACGCGGATCTGCCCGATGGGGCCGCCGATATGCCGGGCGTAATCGTTCCGCGTAAGACTGTGGGCGAGTTGCGCAAGCTGCTGGATGACGACGAGATGAAGATCGCGGTTTCCGTGTCCGAGACCAAAGTGCGCTTCGCCACGCCTGAAATCACACTGACGTCGAAGGTCATCGACGGCACCTTTCCCGACTACACCCGCGTAATTCCCTCCGGGAACACCCGCAAACTGGAAGTGGACGCCGCCGATTTCGCCAAGGCAGTTGATAGGGTCGCAACGGTGTCGTCTGAACGCTCGCGCGCGGTGAAGCTGGCGCTTGATGAGGACCGGTTGGTACTCTCTGTGAACGCCCCGGACAGCGGCGCTGCGGAAGAAGAACTCGCCGTTGCCTATGGTGACGAACGGCTGGAAATTGGTTTTAACGCCAAATACTTGCTGGAAATCGCCAGCCAAGTGGACCGGGAAAACGCGGTGTTCATGTTCAATTCCTCCGGCGATCCGACCCTGATGCGCGAAGGCAATGACCAAAGCGCGGTTTATGTCGTGATGCCAATGCGGGTGTGAGCCTGTCGCTGCACCTGACCCAACTGACTCTCTCGCATTTTCGCTCGCATAAGCGGGCTGTGCTGGACGTGGACACGCGCCCAGTCGCGATCCACGGGCCGAACGGGGCGGGCAAGACGAACATCCTTGAAGCGATCTCGTTGCTCTCACCGGGTAGGGGCCTGCGGCGTTCCTCTGCCGAGGAGATGACGCGGAGGCCAGAAGCGCTCGGCTGGAAAGCTAGCGCAATTGTTCAAGGTGAGAGCCAACCGCATGAGGTCGAAACATGGTCCGAGGGCGGGGCCGCGCGGCAGGTCCGCATCGATGGCAAACCCGCGCCGCAAACGGCACTGGGGCGGCTTTTGCGGGTTCTGTGGTTGATCCCGTCGATGGACCGGCTGTGGATCGAAGGCACAGAAGGGCGTCGGCGCTTTCTTGACCGCATGGTGCTGAGCTTTGAGCCCGCGCACGCAGACCATAGCCTCGCCTACGAAAAAGCCATGCGCCAGCGTAACCGATTGTTGAAAGACCAAGTGCGCGACCCGTCTTGGTATGGCGCGCTTGAGGCGCAGATGGCGCAAAGCGGCATAGCTATTCACCATGCACGCGTGCGGTTGGTGGAGCGGTTAACGGAAGCGCAGCTAGGTGCGGCGACGGCGTTTCCGACCGCGGAGTTGGATCTCGTCTCAACCGAAGGCGAAATGCCTGAAACGGAAGAGGATTTCATCGCGGCGCTGGAAGAAAGCCGGTTTCGGGATTTGAGCGCAGGCCGAACATTGGTCGGGCCACACCGTGCGGATTTATATGGCGCGTATGCCGCCAAGGGCGTCGCCGCCAAGGATTGCTCGACCGGAGAGCAGAAGGCGCTTTTGGTGTCCCTAATCCTCGCCAATGCGCGAGCCCTGGCCGAAGATATCGGGGCCCCGCCACTGCTGCTGCTGGATGAAGTCGCGGCGCATTTGGATCAAGACCGACGCGCGGCGCTGTATGACGAGATTTGCGCTTTGGGCGCGCAAGCGTGGATGACAGGAACCGGACCGGAGCTGTTTGAAGAGTTGGGATCACGCTGTCAGGTCTTGCATGTCACCGAAACGGATGCTGCGTCAGCGGTCAGCCAAAACCCGGACGCGGCGCCGTGACCCTCACACTTGCCGATATGGGCCTCTATGCCTTTGCCTTGTTCATCCTGTTCCTCACGCCGGGGCCGGTCTGGCTGGCGATTATGGCGCGCGCGGTGTCGGGCGGGTTCAAATCCGCTTGGCCACTGGCGTTTGGGGTGGCGGTTGGCGACATTATCTGGCCCCTGTTGGCAATTCTGGGGCTGACTTGGATAACTTCGGAATACGAGCAATCGCTGGTCAT
>CAZPXE010000473.1:0-3104 GCA_964590545.1 uncultured Rhodobacterales bacterium
TGGCAACCAGTTCCTTGCCAATATCCGCGAGGTGGACGCGATTGCCCATGTGCTGCGCTGCTTTGAAGATGGCGACATCACCCATGTGGAAGGCCGCGTTGATCCGGTCGCGGATGCGGAGACGATTGAGACGGAATTGATGCTTGCCGATCTGGAAAGCATCGAGAAGCGGCTGCAAAACATCGTGCGCAAGGTGCGCGGCGGCGACAAAGAGGCGGTGCAGCAGCAACGCCTGATGGAAGCGGCCAAGGCGATGCTGGAAGAGGGCAAGCCCGCGCGGCTGGTCGAGGTGGATGACGACGACGCCAAGGCGTGGACGATGTTGCAACTGCTGACCACGAAGCCGGTTTTGTATGTGTGCAACGTGGCCGAGGATGAAGCGGCGGATGGCAATGCCCAATCCGCCCGCGTGGCAGACATGGCGGCGGCGCAGGGCAACTCACACGTTATCATCTCTGCCAAGATCGAAGAAGAGATCAGCCAGCTAGAGCCGGATGAGGCCGAGATGTTCCTTGATGAAATGGGGCTGGAAGAGGCCGGTTTGGATCGCCTGATCCGCGCGGGCTATGAGCTGCTGCATCTGGAAACCTACTTCACCGTCGGCCCCAAAGAGGCGCGCGCCTGGACGATCAAGTCCGGCACCTCTGCGCCCAAAGCCGCCGGGGTGATCCACGGCGATTTCGAGAAGGGCTTCATCCGGGCCGAGACGATTTCCTACGAGGATTTCGTGGAACTGGGCGGCGAGCAACCGGCCAAGGAAGCGGGCAAGATGCGGGCGGAAGGCAAGGGCTATGTCGTCAAGGATGGCGATGTTTTGCATTTCTTGTTTAATAACTGATCTGACGCAACACCCGCCCCGGGCTTGACCCGGGGCCTCGCTGATCGAAGCGCACGGCCTGCAAAGCCGAGGTCCCGCACTCTCGGCATCCTTCCTACGGAACGAGCCTGCCGTGCAACGCCCGCCGGGGGCCGGCGGGCTTGGGTCAAGCCCGGGACGAGGTGCTCTAGACGACACGGGCCAGCGCCCTACCTCGCGCTAACATGCTGCGCGAAACGTTCCAGAACCTGTCGGGCTTTTTGACCCTGATCCTTGGCCTGCGGCACATCCCGCCGGGACGGGGCAGGGTGGCTGTGGCGTTTGCCTATGGCATCATCTGCCATGTGATTTTTGCGGCGTCGGTGTTGGCGATGGTCGTGGCGATGTACTTCGGGATGAGCGAGAGTTTGGGCCGGCTCGCCTACCCGTGGGCGCTGGTCGTCAACGCCGTGCTGTTGTTGCAATTCCCGCTGGCCCATTCCTTTTTGCTGTCGAACCGGGGGCGCGGGCTGCTGGCAAAGCTCGCGCCGGAGCCATTCGCACGCACGCTTTCGACGACCACCTATGCGGTGATCGCCTCGGTCCAGCTTCTGCTGCTCTTCGCGCTTTGGACCCCCAGTGGGATCATCTGGTGGCAGGCAGAGGGCGCGGCGCTCTACGCGCTTTGTGCCGCCTATGCTGCTGCGTGGTTGTTGTTGGGCAAGGCGAGCGTTGATGCGGGGGCAGAGGTTCAATCGGGTGCGCTGGGCTGGATGTCTCTGGCGCAGGATATCGCGCCGAAATTCCCGCCGATGCCGACGCGCGGGCTGTTTCGGATCATCCGCCAGCCGATCTATCTGTCTTTCGCGCTGACGCTTTGGCTGGTGCCGGTCTGGACACCGGATCAACTGGCCGTGGCGGTGACGCTGACGGCCTATTGTGTCGCCGCCCCGGTGCTGAAAGAGCGCCGGTTTGCGCGGATATACGGTGCGGACTTCGACGCCTATCAGCGCAGCGTGCCGTATATGTGCCCGCACTTCGCCAATGGCACCTCACATAAACCAAATATTAACCGCTGAAATTGTTGACCTTTTCGGGTTGTCGGCTGACAACTCGGTTAACGAACACATCAGGGGGAGGCATGCCATGATCGCCGCAATAGGTCGCGTTCAATCACCACGTATCATTCGCATCGGCGGCGGCGTCGTGCAGGAAACGGCGGATGTGTTGGGTCAGCTTGGCCTGAAACGCCCGCTGATTGTCACCGACAAAGGGCTGGTGGCGCTGGGTCATGTGGCCACTCTGACGCAGGTGCTGGATGGGGCCGGGATCAGCCATGCGACCTTTGACGGCGTGGTTGAGGACCCAACGGATACCTGCCTTGCCGAAGGGTTGGCGATATTCGCGGCGGGAGATTTTGACTGTGTGATTGGCTTTGGGGGCGGCTCGCCGATGGACACGGCCAAGGCAATCTCGGCGATGGCGGTCAATCCCGGCCATGTGCGCGATTACAAGGCACCCGCGCAGGTCGATCGCTGCGGTGTGCCGATTGTGCTGATCCCGACGACGGGGGGCACAGGTTCCGAACTGACGCGCTGGTGCGTGATCACCGACACGGACCTGACCGAGAAATACAACCTGTCGGGCCTTGCCTTTGTGGCGACAGCGGCGCTGATTGATTGGGAGTTTTCCGTCACCAAGCCGCCCCGCATCACCGCAGATACGGCGGTGGACAGTCTGACCCATGCGATTGAGGCCTATGTCAGCGCCCGCGCCTTCGCCTATACCGATGCCTTCGCGCTGTCGGCCATGCCATTGATCGCCACCCATGTGCGCCGCGCTTACGCTACGCCTGATGACGGTCCGGCGCGCGAGGCGCTGATGCTGGCGGCGGCGCAGGCGGGGATGGCGTTTTCGAATGCCTCGGTGGCGCTGGTGCATGGGATGAGCCGCCCGATTGGCGCGCATTTCCATGTGGCGCATGGGCTGTCCAATGCGATGCTGCTGCCCGCAGTCACGGCGTTTTCCGTTGCTGCCGCGCCAGAGCGTTATGCCACCTGCGCGCGCGTCATGGGCTGGGCCGGGGCGGCGGATAGCGATCTTGCGGCGTGCGACAAGCTGGTGGCAGGGCTAAGCGCGCTGAATTCGGATCTTGAGGTGCCGTCCCCTTCCGCGCTGGGCCACGCGCAAGGTGACACGCTGCCGGTGATGGCCGCGCAGGCGCTGGCGTCAGGCTCGCCCCAGAACAACCCGCGCGTGCCGGATGCGGCGCAGATTGTGGCGCTGTATAAAGAGATTTGGTGAGGCG
>CAZPXE010000474.1:0-3101 GCA_964590545.1 uncultured Rhodobacterales bacterium
TCTGCCCGGCGCTGTCGAAGTCCCGGAACAAGGTTTGCGAGGCCACCCCTTTTCGCGCCGCCAATTTCTGTGCGGTATCGAGACCCTTGGGTTGCCAGACAACCCCAAGGCCCCGTTCAGCCGCAATCGCGGCGACCTGATCGGACACGTCGCGGGTGGATTGGAAGCCGGTCGTGGTGCCTTCCAACACGGCCACCGCTTCCGGGACTTTGGCGAGTGACGCAGCCATCGCGACTTCGGTGTCCGCCGCCGTTGCCCCTTCTGGCAGGTCGACCATGGCCATAACCTCGAACCCCTGACTGCGATACTGCGCCATGCGGTCTTCGGCATCGGGCAAGGTGGTGTCTACGGCAAAGGTCAGCGCGTATGGGAAGCTTCCTAGCGCGGCAAGGCCGACGGGCGCGTTGCCCAAATCCTGCCCGCTATCCATCAGGATAACCGACAAAAGCGGGCGCCCGTCCACATCGAACGCCTCAGCAAATGCGGTGAGCGCAGGGGCGTTCGGGTCTGGGGCCGCTTCGGATTGCGGCGGAGATTCCGCGCTGTCATCGGAAATGTCTGACTGAACCCCAACCGTCGCGAGCGTTGGCAAACGGCTGCCGGAACGACGTTCCAACAAGTTGGTGGCAGGCGTGCCAATGGTCGGGCGGTTCGGCTCCGGCTCCGGCGCGACGGCGGCAGTTTGCGTGTCTGGTTCCGGCGTAGGCTCTGGTTCGGGCGTTGGCTCGGGCTCTGGCGTTGGCTCTGGCTCGGGCGTTGGCTCGGGCTCGGGCGTTGGCTCCGGCTCAGGTGTTGGCACGGGTTCGGATGCAGGTTCTAGTTCTGGTTCTGAAACCTGCTCGGGGACGGCAGGTGCCTCCGCCTGCGCAGTCTCTGCACCTTGTTCCTCTGAAGCCGCATCACGTGGCGGCAAAATGGTCACGACAGGGGCTTCAGGTTCACCCTGTTCTTCTGTTTCAGCGAGCACTTCTGTGTCTTCGGCGACCTCAGGTTCTTGCACAGGCTCCACCGGCGTAGCTTCTTCAACCACCGCCGAATCTACCTCATCGGTGTTGTCTTCCTTCGGAACGTCCTGCGATGCGTCAGATGTCGCGGCGTCTTCTGCGGCAGCTTCAGTGTCCTCGACCTCAACACTCTCTGACTCAGGCTCGGGTTCAGGTTCTGGCTCTGGCTCAGGTCGCGGCTTTGCAGAGTCGGTTTCCAGCGCCGCTGTCGCTTCCGGCTCCGGCGCGGCGGGCCCTGCGGCCTGCGGCGCGGGCAAAACCGGCGTTTGCGGCGCAACCTCTACGGCTCCCGCGCGTTCGGCGTCGTCTGGCGTAGCGGGCGCGGCTTCGGGCACGGAAGTTTGCGAGGCAACGACGGGCGGCGCGAGCGCAGCAACCGATACATTTGCACTGTCTGGCTCCGGTGCGCTGATCGAAGGCGCAGCATCCGGCACGGCCTCCCCTGCGGGGCTGGCATCGGATGTGGTCAAAGCACTGCTGGTTGTCGGTGCGTCCGGCGTGTTCGCAACCGGGCCTTCGGCGGCCAAATCCGGTGCGCTTGGCGGGAAGGCCACAACGGACAAAATCCCCGCGCCCATCACCGACACCGCGCCGCCAATCACAAGACCGCCTAAAAATCCGCGTGCCATACGCGTGTCTCCTGCTCTGTCGCGACCGGATGCGAGTTTGCATCACCCTTGTTGAGACGGGCCGCCTTTTCGGCGCTGCGCGGACGGGCTGCATCGGCCCGACTGCCTGCGAAATACCTCGCCCAAGCGGATCGCCACCCTTGACGCTGGCGGGCAAGCCTGAGCAGATATGCGCCAACCATACAAGCCACTTGCCGCGCTGGCCAGAGACCAGTTCAACTGCCGCGTGACATGTAACCGAAAGACACCGCTGCCTATGCTGCTTCTGATCGATAATTACGACAGCTTCACCTATAACCTCGTGCATTATTTAGGGGAATTGGGCGCTCAGGTCGAAGTTCACCGCAATGACGCGCTGAATGTGCAAGAGGCGATGGCGCTGCGGCCCAGCGGAATTTTGCTCTCGCCCGGCCCCTGCGATCCTGATCAAGCTGGAATTTGTCTGGCGTTGACCGAAGCTGCGGCACAGACGCGCACGCCGCTGATGGGTGTCTGCCTTGGGCACCAGACCATCGGGCAGGCCTTTGGCGGCAAGGTCGTGCGGCATGATGAAATTGTGCATGGCAAAATGGGTCAGATGAAACACGACGGCAAAGGGCTGTTCGCGGGGCTGCCATCGCCTTTCGCGGCCACGCGCTATCACTCGCTGGTGGTCGAACGCGCCAGTTTGCCCGATTGCCTTGAGATCACCGGGGAGTTGGAGGATGGCACCATCATGGGCCTCGGCCACCGCGCATTGCCGATCCAAGGCGTGCAGTTCCACCCCGAGAGCATCCGCTCTGAACATGGACATAAGATGCTCCAGAATTTCCTTGATATGATGGCGGTCCCGGCATGAGCGACGCGTTAAAACCTCTGATCGACGCCGCAGCGAACGGGCCTTTGACACCGGATCAGGCGCGGGCAGCGTTTGAAATCCTGTTCGACGGCGAGGCGACGCCCAGCCAGATCGGCGGGCTGCTGATGGCGCTGCGCACGCGAGGCGAAACGGTCGAGGAATACGCCGCCGCTGCCGCCGTGATGCGCGCCAAGTGCAACGCCGTGAGCGCGCCAGAGGGGGCGATGGACATTGTTGGCACCGGGGGCGATGGCAAGGGCACGCTGAACATCTCCACCGCGACGGCCTTTGTTGTGGCGGGTGCAGGGGTGCCGGTCGCAAAGCATGGAAACCGCAACTTGTCATCGAAATCCGGCGCGGCGGATGCGCTGGGGCAGATGGGCATCAATGTGATGGTCGGCCCGGATGTGGTTGAAAACGCTATTGAAACCGCCGGGATCGGCTTCATGATGGCCCCGATGCACCACCCTGCCGTGCGCCACGTCATGCCAACGCGGGCCGAGCTTGGCACCCGCACGATTTTCAACATCCTTGGCCCCCTGACCAACCCCGCTGGCGTGAAACGGCAGCTTACCGGCGCGTTTTCCCGCGATTTGATCCGGCCTATGGCGGAGACTTTGGGGCTGCTCG
>CAZPXE010000475.1:0-3082 GCA_964590545.1 uncultured Rhodobacterales bacterium
CTTCGGACGTGGCCGGGTTCGACAAATTCCTGAAGGACAGCGAAAAACGCTATTTCTTCGGCTTCGAAAATTTGGGCCGTCGCCCGATGAACAAGCTGTGGGAGCTTGTGAAGGTCCTGCCCATCTTCGGGATGCTCCGCGCCGACCGCTCTGTCTATGCCCATGCGGCCAAGCGGTTCCGCGATGAAAAGCTGCGCATGGCGTTTTCGTTCCACCCGCTGTTTATCGGGGGCGATCCGCTGCATGTGACGTCGATGTATATCCTCGTCAGCTATCTTGAGAAGGAATACGGCGTCCACTACGCCATGGGCGGGCTGGCGGCGGTGGCCGATGCGATGGGCCGTGTGATTGTCGATCAAGGCGGCACGCTTTTGATGAATTCAGAAGTCGACGCAATTCGCCATGATGGCACGCGCGCGACCGGGGTGCGGCTGGTGTCGGGGCTGGAACTGGATGCGGATGTCGTCGTGTCGAACGCCGATGCGGGGCACACCTATGATCGGCTGCTGCGCGATGCGCCCAAGGCGCGCTGGACGCCAAAGCGGCTCAAGCGCACGCGCTGGTCAATGTCGCTGTTCGTCTGGTATTTCGGCACCAAGGGCACACGCGGGAAATGGGCCGATGTGGGCCATCACACCATCCTGAACGCGCCGCGCTATACCGGCCTGCTGAAGGACATCTTCATCAAAGGCAAATTGGCCGATGACATGAGTCTGTATGTCCATCGCCCCAGCGTTACGGACCCGTCTGTCGCGCCCGATGGGGATGACACGTTCTATGTGCTCAGCCCTGTTCCGCATCTGGGCCATGACAATGGCGTCGATTGGGCGGTGGAAGAGGCGCGGTATAAGGAAAAGATGCTGAAGGTACTGGAAGACCAGCTTCTGCCCGGCCTCGGCGAACATATCAGCACAGACGTGGTGTTCACGCCCGAAACCTTCCGCGACCGTTACCTCAGCCCACTCGGCGCGGGGTTCTCGATCGAGCCACGTATCCTGCAAAGCGCGTGGTTCCGCCCGCATAATGTCAGCGAAGAGATGGAGGGGCTGTACCTTGCCGGTGCGGGCACCCATCCGGGCGCAGGCGTGCCGGGCGTGGTGTCGAGCGCCGAAGTGCTTGATCAACTTGTCCCAGACCCGGTGGTGCCGCGATGATGGATCCCAAAGACCTTGAGCATTGCCGCGAGGCGATCCGGCATGGCTCGCTCTCTTTCTTCGCCGCGTCTCACCTTCTGCCCCGCAAAGTGCGCGACCCGGCGCTAGCGCTTTATGCGTTCTGCCGTCTTGCGGATGACGAGGTGGACCTGAAGCAGGACAAAACCGCCTCGGTTCTCCACCTGCGCGACCGGCTCGATCTGGTCTATGCTGGCCGCCCCCGCAACGCTGCCCCGGACCGCGCGTTTACGGCGGTGGTTGAAGAATTTGAGATGCCCCGCGCGCTGCCTGATGCTTTGCTTGAAGGCTTGGCATGGGACGCAGAAGAACGCCGTTACCAAACGCTCAATGAACTATATGGCTACTCAGCCCGCGTCGCCTCGGCCGTTGGTGCGATGATGACGGTACTGATGCGTGTGCGCGACCCGGATGCGCTGGCCCGCGCCTGTGATCTGGGTGTGGCGATGCAATTGACGAATATCGCACGTGATATTGGTGAGGATGCCCGCGAGGGGCGGCTCTATGTCCCGCTCGACTGGCTGGATGAGATGGGGATCGATCCGGGCGCGTTCCTGTGGAACCCGCAAGCCTGCCGGAAAATGCAAACGCTCGCAAAGCGCCTCGTGATGGATGCCAACCGGCTCTATTTCCGTTCTGAAGCCGGGATTGGCGCGCTTCCAATGGCGGCGCGGCCTGGGATTTGGGCGGCGCGGCTGATCTATGCCGGGATTGGTGTGGAACTGGGCCGGATGGGCTACGATTCGATCTCGGCCCGTGCGCGCACGAACAAGATGCAAAAGATCGGCTGGCTGGCGCAATCTGCCGCCCGATCCGCCGTCAGCATAGTTGCCCCGAAATCTGCGGTGCTTTTCGCCAAGCCGCTGCCAGAGGTTGCCTTCCTCGTCGATGCCACCGCCGACTCGCGCCCGCAATCACGGAGCATGGCGCTGCTCGATACACTGGCCAATCTCGAAGCATCGCGGCGCTATCCCGCTTGAATTGAGCCGCGCAGCGCTTACCTGACTGGTATGTTCTGGCTCCTCACATGTATCTTCTTCGCGGCCTGCCTTGGTGCGGGTATCACTGGCGGGCTGTTCCCGCCCGGCCCGTGGTATCGCAGCCTCAATAAACCAAGCTGGACCCCGCCCGATTGGGTGTTCCCGGTGACGTGGATTGTGCTTTACGTCTGCATGGCCGTGGCAGGAGCCCGCGCGGCGATGCAGCCGGATAATGGGTTCGCGATGGCCTTCTGGGCGATGCAGATCGCGTTTAATGCGCTCTGGACCCCGGTATTCTTCGGTCTGCGCAACATCAAGCTGGGCATGGCCGTGCTCGGCTTGCTGTGGCTGAGCGTGCTGAGCGCGATGATTGCCCTTTGGCAGGTCGATACGATCGCTGGGCTGCTCTTTGTGCCCTACCTCGTCTGGGTCACGATCGCCGCCGCGCTCAATGCTGCGGTGTGGCGGTTGAACCCGGATCAGGCGAACGCGCCCCCTCAAACCGCCACCTAGCACGGCGCGGGACCCGCACCGCCAGCATCGGCTTGATGAAGGGCGAGCGGAACCGGCGCAGGTCCAACGCCTCGTGCACCCCGACCGTTTCCACGCCGTTGAGCTGGGTTTTGATGGCCGAACGGCTATAAAATGGCGCATCGAGCATGTTCTGCACCTGATGGGGCTGGAAGCCGGGATCAGCCCGCGTCTCTCGCTTCACCGCCCAAAGGCTCCGCCGGAACTGAACCTTCGGCGGCAATTCAATTTCCTCCGCGCTTCCGTCATTTCCAAACCGAAACGCCGCTGCGAGTGTCGATCCATCCAGCCGCTCTGCATCATAGAAACACGTCGCCCCCTCCGGCGTCGGGAAGCGGCCCCATGTCCAATAGGAGAAATCCTCTTCCAATGCGCGCGTGCCGAAATTGGCGTCGAAAT
>CAZPXE010000476.1:0-3072 GCA_964590545.1 uncultured Rhodobacterales bacterium
CGCCCGACTTCTTCGAAGCGGGGGCCTTGGTCGGTGTGCTGACGACACAGCCGCTTGACCGGGTGCTGGATTACAAAGCGCCAGAGGGGGGCTGTTGGGTCGGGGCCTTTGTCGAGGTGCCGCTTGGACCGCGCAAGGTGCTTGGCGTGGTCTGGGGGGCAGGGCGCGGGGATTGGGATATCTCCAAGGTGCGGCAGGTGATCCGCGTGCTTGATGTTGCGCCCATGCGATTGGAGTTGCGCGACTTTCTGATGCGTGCAGCGGCCTATACGCTGACCCCTATGCCCGCGATGCTGCGCCTTGCCACCCGCGCGCCGGGGCTGGGCGATGCGCCGTCGATGCGCAAAGTCTACAGGCGCGGAGATGTGACACCGGACCGCATGACGGACGCGCGGCGCAAGGTGCTTGAGACGCTGGCCGAATATGGCGATCTCAGCTTCACCCTCAAGGAACTCGCCGATATGGCCGCAGTGACCTCTTCGGTTGTCAAAGGCCTCGTGAAGCTGGGCGCGGTGAGTGAAGAGGACGCGCCTCGCGATCTCCCTTTCCCGCCGCTGGACCCGTCGCGGCCCGGAAAAGACCTGACCGACGCGCAAGCGGCAGGCGCGGATGCCCTGCAAAGCGCCATGAAAACAGGGGATTACGGCACAACCTTGCTGCGCGGTGTGACCGGCTCCGGTAAAACCGAAGTCTATCTGGAAGCCGTCGCGGCCTGCCTGGCCCAAGGGCGTCAGGCGCTCGTGCTGCTGCCGGAAATCGCGCTGACGGCGGAATTCCTTACCCGTGTTGAGGCCCGCTTCGGCGCGCGCCCTGCCGAATGGCATTCCGGTGCGACCATGACGGAACGGCGGCGTATCTGGAAAATGGTCGGCAATGGCGGCGCGCAGTTGGTCGTCGGCGCGCGCTCGGCCCTGTTCCTGCCTTACCGCGATCTTGGCTTGATCATCGTCGATGAGGAACATGATAGCTCGTATAAACAAGAGGATGGCGTTCTTTACAATGCCCGCGACATGGCCGTTTTGCGGGCCTCGATCTGCGGCGCGCAGGTGGTGCTCGCCTCTGCCACGCCCAGCCTTGAGACGTGGACCAACGCCCAAGCGGGCAAGTATAAACGCATTGATCTGGAAGCCCGGTTCGGCCCCGCCGTGATGCCGGATATGCGCGCGATTGATATGCGCAATGAGGACCTGCCGGGCAGTCGCTGGATCTCTCCCACCCTCGAACAGGCGGTCAATCAGCGGATGGAGAAAGGCGAGCAGGCGCTGCTGTTCCTCAATCGGCGCGGCTATGCCCCGGTGACAATCTGCCGGGCCTGCGGGCATCAGATCGGCTGCGATCACTGTGACGCGCGTATGGTCGAACACCGCTTCCAAAAGCGCCTGATGTGCCACCAATGCGGCGAGACGAAACCTATGCCGCAAGCCTGTCCCGCCTGCGGTGTCGAAGACAAACTCGCCCCTGTCGGCCCCGGTGTCGAGCGCCTCGCCGAAGAGGCCACCGCGCGCTTTCCTGATGCACGCATTGCTGTGCTATCCTCGGACCTCTTTGGCTCTGCCCGCGCGCTGAAGGCCGAGATTGAGGCGATAGGCGCGGGCGCTGCCGACATCATCATCGGCACGCAACTCGTTGCAAAGGGGCATAATTTCCCGAAACTCACCCTTGTCGGTGTGATCGATGCAGACCTCGGCCTGCAAGGTTCCGACCTGCGCGCCGCCGAACGGACGTTTCAACTGATGCGTCAAGTCGCGGGACGCGCCGGGCGGGCGGAGACGCCGGGCGAGGCGCTGCTTCAGACCTTCCAACCTGAGCATCCCGTGATCCGCGCGATCCTTGGCGGTGACGAAGAAGGCTTCTGGCAGGCCGAGGCGGCAGAGCGGGAGGCGGCTGGCGTGCCACCCTTTGGCCGTATGGCGGGGATCATCCTGTCTGGCCCGGACGTGGCGCAAATCTTTGATGCCGGAAACCTTTTGGCCCGCAACGATCAAGCGCTCCGTGCCGTCGGCGCGCAGGTCTTCGGCCCTGCGCCTGCCCCCATCGCGCGCGTAAGGGGACGGCACCGCGTCCGGTTGCTCGTGAAGGCCGAGAAGGGAACCCCGCTGCAATCCGCACTCACCCGCTGGGTCGCTCAGGTGCGGCTGAAAGGCGAGATGCGCCTTGCCGTCGATATCGACCCGCAGAGCTTTATGTGACCTCGGCTGCGCGGCGCGTCACTTAAGTTGAAACACCAACCCATAGGTAAAGGTGGCATCCACACTGTCCCCACCCGCCGGGATCGCCTGCACAAACACATTGCGCCAGCGCGCCTGCAGCCCTGCAATTGGCACGAAATCCCCAATCGCATGGCGGAACCGGTCGCCATCGCCCGGATACCACGCCAGCGCGGTGAACAGATCCAGCCCCCAATCCTCATTCCGCACCAGCGGAAAAGCAGACGTCAGTGCAATCGACCCGTTTCCATAGCTGTTGCGAAAGGCGCCAAAGCCCAGATCGACCTTGCCGTTGAACGCGCGCCCATGCCAGTTCAGGAACACGCCGGGGTTCACTTCTTCGAAACCTGACGCGCCTAAATGATGCGAGCCAAGCATCAGCGCGACGCTGTCCGGCCCGGCGGCGGCGGGGTTTCCAAAGCTGCACAAGCCAAGCGCAGCAGCGCACAGTGAACGAAGGGCCATATGTCTTTCCAATCGCACGTGAGAGGCGTATGGCCTGAGTTATGACCTTTTTGCGCCCCGTCGTCACGCTGGAAGATGCGAAGAATTTGCCGCTTTGGCGGCAACCGATCCCGCTGCTGTTCCTTATGGCGGCGTCGATGCCGATCGCGTTCTTCACGTGGTACGTGCTGCTGGCGAATTTTGTGACCGAGGTGGCCGGGTTTGATGGCGGCGATTATGGCGTGCTGCATTCCATCCGCGAAATCCCCGGATTTCTGGCTGTGGGCGTCATCCTCGTTATCATGTTTGTGCGTGAGCAGGTGCTCGGCCTGTCCTCCCTGATCCTTCTGGGCTTGGCGACGGCGTTGACGGCGCAATTCCCGGATTATGCGGGGATTTTGATCCTGACCTTCCTCAGCTC
>CAZPXE010000477.1:0-3066 GCA_964590545.1 uncultured Rhodobacterales bacterium
GAAAGCATCGAAGACAGCGCCTATGGCCTGTGGGGCACGCTGGCATGGTTCGGCGGGTTGCTGGCGCTGACTGCGCTGCTTGGCTTCGTGCTGGCGCTGGGCCTGTTCCTGCTGGCCTTCATCCGCTTCCGCGCGGGCAAGGGCTGGGGATATGCCGCCGCCTACACCGCCGCAGGCATCGCCTTCATCTGCTTCATGGCCGGGATGCTGAACCGCGACTTCCCGGCGGGCGTTTTGCAAGAATATGTCAACCTTCCATGGCCTCTCGGATGACCCAAACCGCTATTCCCTACCTCTTTATGCGTGGCGGCACGTCGCGCGGTCCGTACCTCAGCCGCGCGGACCTGCCGCAAGACCGCGATGCGCTCGCGCAAGTGCTGGTCGATATGGTCGGCTCTGGCCACCCGCTCAATATCGACGGGATCGGCGGCGGTGCGGCGGTCACGACCAAGGTGGCGATGCTGTCCAAATCTGCCGAGAATTGGGCCGACGTGGATTATTTCTTCGCCCAAGTTGGCGTCGAAGATCGCCAGGTTGATTTCAAACCCACCTGCGGCAACATCCTTGTCGGCGTTGGACCTGCAGCGATTGAAATGGGGCTTGTTGAACCGACCGCAGATGTGAGCGAGGTGAAAATCCGCGCCGTCAACACCGGGGCACGGGTGATCGCCAAGGTGCAAACGCCCGGCGGCGCAGTGACCTACGCGGGCGAGGCGCAGATAGACGGCGTGCCCGGCACCGCTGCTCCGATAGAGTTGATGTTCATGGACGTCGCAGGCGGCGCAACGGGGTCGATGTTCCCGACAGGCAACCGCATTGATGTTATCGATGGGATTGAAGTGTCCTGCATCGACGTCGCAATGCCTATGGTCATCGCCCGCGCCGCCGATTTCGGCCTGACCGGACAGGAAAGTGCCGCCGAACTGGACGCAAATCGTGATTTCTACGCCCGCATGGAGCCGATCCGCGTCAAAGCAGGCGCGCTGATGGGTATGGGCGATGTATCGGGCTCGGTCGTGCCGAAATTCGGCCTCGTCGCTCCGCCTGTTGCGGGCGGCACCGCGCTGACACGCTATTTCATGCCGAAAGCCTGCCACCCCAGCCTTGCCGTGACCGGCTCGCAATGCCTCGCGGCCAGCCTGATCAGTCACGGGACCGTGTGCGAGGGGATCGCCAATTTGCCTGATGCAGGCCCCGTTGCGATGCAGCTAGAGCATCCGATGGGCGTTTTGAACGTGACCATGGACTACCAGCGCAGTGCGGACGGCGTCGAAAACCTCTCCGCCGGGCTGACCCGCACCGCACGCAAACTGGCCGCCGGGCAGGTCTTCGTCCCCGGTGCGCCGCGATGAAGGTTCATATCCTCGACGATTGGTTCGACACGCTGCGCAGCTTGCCGTGCTTCAATCTGCTGGACGGCCATGACGTGACCGTCTGGACCGATCACGAACCGGACCCCGCCAAGCTGGCCGCGCGCGTGGCCGAGGCCGAGGCGCTGGTCCTCTTTCGCGAACGCACCGCCATCACTGCTGAGCTTCTGGCGCGTCTGCCAAACCTCAAACTGATCTCCCAACGTTCCGTCTATCCGCATATCGACGTGCCCGCCTGCACCGAACATAGCGTGCTGCTCTGTTCGAACATGCAAGGCGGCGCCCCCAATTTCGCCGCGGCAGAGATGACGCTGGCAATGATCCTCGCCAGCTATCGGCAAATCCCGCAGCAGGTCGCCTCCATCCGAGCAGGCGATTGGCAAATGGGCGTGGGCCGCAGCCTGCGTGGCCGCACGCTTGGCCTTTATGGCTATGGCCGCATCGGCAGCGCAGTGGCGGGCTACGCCAAAGCGTTGGGCATGAAGGTGCAATGGTGGGGCTCCGTCGAAGGCCGCGCGCGCGCCGTGGCCGCAAGCGAATATGTGCCCGACAACCGCGAGGCGTTCTTTGCCACATCCGACATCGTCTCGCTTCACGTGCGCCTGAAACCGGATACGCGTGGAATTATCACCGCCGAAGACCTTGCCGGGATGCAGGACCGCGCACTGCTGGTGAACACGTCCCGCTCTGGACTGATCGCTTCGGGCGCGCTGGAGGCGGAAATTGCCCGTGGCCGGATATTCGCCGCCGTAGATGTGTTTGATGAAGAACCCTTGCGCGACATCGCGCACCCGCTGCTGACCCATCCGAACGTGCTGCCCACGCCACATATCGGCTTTGTGACCGAAGACGAGTTCGATCTGCAATTCACCGATATTTTTGAACAGATCACCGCCTACGCAGCGGGCGCGCCGATCCACATGATCAACCCGGAGGTCTGGGAATAAACCTTGTCTGGATCACTTGCGATCCGGCTTGCTAAGGCGGGCGCGAAGCTACCGTGTTTCTCGTGATCCCAACACCCGCGCCGCCACTGGCGCACCAAGGATCACCACGAAAATCCGCAGCACATGATGGGCCACGACAAAGGCCACATCGGCCCCCACGATCAGCGCCAGCACCGTCAGTTCCGCCTGACCGCCCGGCGCGAAAGACAGCAGCGCTTCCATCCCCGGCGCAAGGCCGAGGCCATAGACCGCTTCGACAAAGACCAGCGTCAGCACGATCAAGATCACGCAAAAGCCCAAGCCAGCCACCAGATCCCGGCGCACTTCGGCCATTGTGACGCCCGCATATTTGCAGCCCACGCCCATCCCGATAAAGAACTGCGCCGCCCAAATCGCCTCTGCCGGAGGGCGCCCATGCAGCCCGCCCAGCAGTGTCACAACTGCCGTCAGGATCAGCGGCCCCAAGATCGACGCACCGAACATGCCCAGCCGCTTTGCGCCCTGCCAGCCGATCACCGCGCAGGCCGCCATCAGCGCCAGTTCCAGCGGCGGCACGGTCGCAGCAGGCACCCCCGGCGGGTTTGAAAGATCCGCCTGCCAAATGGTGCTCAGCAAGACGGGCAGTGCAACCACTATCACCAGAACCCGCGTCGCATGGATCAGCGATAAGGTGCGCACATTCGCGCCCGCTTCTTCACCAAAAACCAGCATATCCTGCAAGCCACCGGGCATCGTCGCGTAATAGGCTG
>CAZPXE010000478.1:0-3058 GCA_964590545.1 uncultured Rhodobacterales bacterium
AGCTATCTTGACGTGGTGGTGCAGGGCTACCTGCGCGAGTTCGGCCCCGAAGGCGCTGCCCATTTCTTCGACACAACGCTGGGATGGGACGCGCCGGTGCTGGATGACCGGGCGAACCCGATCTATCCTAGGCACCAAATTCTCAGCGCGGATGAGCGGTCGGTCGTCGATATCGCGCTGGATCGCCTTGGCGCCGCGCGGACAACCGAGCGGCCTAACCTGTTGCCTTAACGACCTGCAGCAGAGGCAACAGCGCCGACATATCCGGCCCGTGGTTTTGACCCGTTAGCGCCTTGCGCAGCGGCATGAACAACCCGCGCCCCTTGCGTCCGGTCTCGGCTTTCACCGTGGCGGTCCAAGCGCCCCATGTGTCCCCATCAAAAGGACCCTCGGGCAGCATTGCCATCGCGGTGGCCACAAACTCCGCATCCTCGTCGTCGATCACCGGATCGGCCCCGTTCTTGCACAGGTCCCACCAGCCCTTCAGATCGTTCAGCGTGTCGATATTCTCGCGCGTGACGGTCCAGAACGCCTCGGCCATATCATCCGGCACCCCAAGCGCGGCCATATCGCCCGCGACCTCCGACAAAGGCAGCCCTTGCAGATACTTGCCCGTCAGCGGGTAGAGGTCCTGCACATCGAACTTGGTCGGCGCGGTGCCGAAATGCGACAGGGTGAACCCGTCCAGCAATTCTTGCATCTGCGTGCGCAATTCCACCGGATCGCTGGAGCCAAGCCGCGCCATATGCGACAGCAGCGCCATCGGCTGCACGCCGCTTTCGCGCAGATCGCGCAGCGCCAGCGTTCCGAGCCGTTTCGACAGCGCCTCGCCCTGCGGGCCAGTCAGCAACGAATGGTGCGCGAAGGTGGGCACAGTGCCGCCAAGCGCTTGGATAATCTGAATTTGCGTCGCCGTGTTTGTCACATGGTCCGAGCCGCGTACCACATGGCTCACGCCCATCTCGGTATCATCCACGACGGACGCAATGGTATAAAGAACCTGCCCATCCGCACGGATCAGCACCGGGTCCGACACACTGGCCGCATCAATCGACACATCGCCAAGGATGCCATCGGTCCACTCGATCCGCTCCTGATCCAGCTTGAATCGCCAGACCCCTTCGCCCCGCTCAGCCCGCAGCGCAGCTTTCTCATCGTCGCTCAGCGCCAATGCCGCACGATCATAGACCGGGGGTTTGCCCATATTGAGCTGCTTTTTGCGCTTCAGGTCGAGTTCAATCGGCGTCTCAAACGCCTCGTAAAACCGGCCCATCTCGCGCAGCTTGTCGGCGGCGTCCGCATAGCGGTCCAGCCGCTCCGATTGCCGCTCAACCTTGTCCCAGGTCAGCCCGAGCCATTCCAGATCTTCCTTGATCGCGTCGACATACTCCTCGCGCGAGCGCTCCGGGTCGGTGTCGTCAATGCGCAGAATGAACGTGCCGCCCGCCTGCCGCGCGATCAGGTAATTCATCAACGCCGTGCGTAGGTTGCCAACATGGATATAGCCTGTAGGAGAGGGCGCGAAACGGGTGGTGGTCATGGGTGCCTCCGGTGAACCCGCGCCATGTCTCATAAGGGGCCGAATTTGTCCAGTTGAGTCTGTCAGCCGGGCAATTCCGCGACATGACCCACGCGGCGTTTGCAGGCCGCGTGGTGCAGGCACGCCGAATCGAGTCAGTCGCGCCAAGGGCATAAGCCCATCATGCCGCGCACCTGTGTGTCTCATCATTGATCTAAGTTGCACCCCTTGCCGGGTGGTGCATGCGATCTGCGTCGCCGTTGCGTTTTCCGAACTGGAGAAATCCGCCTGTGATTGACCAAACGCTCGCGAATGGCCGAGTCCGTGCTTTTTTTCCTACCTTACACGGATAACTAGCGTTCGACCACTGTTTTTCCACTAACTTTTTAAATGCGGCATCGCTGCGCAACGCGTCGTGGCGGGGCGGGTCACGTGATCGTTAAGGGATTTCAGGTGACAATTTATGGTTTTGATCTAATTGCCTCACCTATCGAACATACTCAGAACAAAGGAAGTCCCCATGTCCAACGGTCCCGATCTGTCCCGCCGCGCTGCGCTTGCTGGTGCTGCTGCCCTTCCGCTTATTGCAGCGGGTGCGACCGCCGGACGCGCGGCCGCACCGATGCTGGGCGCGACCCCGCCGCCCTATATGCGCGTGAAACTGGGCGGGTTCGAAGTGACGAACATGCTCGTCGGCTCGCGCACCGTGCCGGACCCGCAAAACATCTTCGGCATGAATGTGGATTCCGAGACCTTCGCCGTTGCCTCCGCCGAAGCGGGCCTGCCCACGGACAAGGCGCAGTTCTTCTTCACCCCGCCGCTGGTCAATACGGGCTCCGAGTTGGTGCTGTTCGACACAGGGCTGAACGGCGCAGGGACCGTCGCCGCGCTGGAGGCGGCTGGCTACACCGCCGATCAGGTGGATGTGGTGGTGATCACCCACATGCATGGCGACCATATTGGCGGGCTGTCGAGCGATGGCACCGCGACCTTCCCCAATGCCCGCTACGTGACGGGCCGCGCCGAGTACGACGCGTGGGCCGCCGCGGGCAACGACAATTTCAACGGCAAAGTCAAACCGCTGGCTGAACAGATGGTCTTCCTCGAAGACGGCGGCAGCGTCGCTTCGGGCATCACGGCGATGGCCGCCTTCGGTCATACACCGGGCCACATGACCTACATGCTGGAAAGCGACGGGGCGCAAATGCTGCTGGGTGCGGATTTTGCCAACCACTATGTCTGGTCGCTGGCGCATCCCACATGGGAAGTGAAGTTCGATATGGACAAATCCACCGCCGCCGCGACGCGCAAAACCGTGCTCGATATGCTGGCTGCCGACAAGGTGCCCTTCTCGTCCTACCACATGCCCTTCCCGGCCTTCGGCTATGTCGAAACGCGCGGCGACGGGTATCACTACGTGCCGCATACCTATCAATTGCTGCTGGGCTAACGCTCTGGACCAAGGGCGGTCAGGCGGATACCTCTCCACCATGACCGCCACATTGGAAGAGATCGAAGCGATCGCCCGCGACACGCTCG
>CAZPXE010000479.1:0-3051 GCA_964590545.1 uncultured Rhodobacterales bacterium
CAGGGTTCGAATCCCTGTCTCTCCGCCACAACCTCAGACTTGACAAAACACCGCCTAGCGCCGTCAGATGCGCCGTGCCGTGCGAGCCGTTCATAGACTAAAGTAGACTACGACGCTGTAGCGCCTTTTTGCCGGGATACGGAAAGAGCTGTGCTGTGGACGCGTAAGACGTCACTGCGCAACTTTAACTGCCGTTACATGGATGTGATGGCGGAGAGACAGGGATTCGAACCCTGGGTGGGCTTGCACCCACAACGGTTTTCGAGACCGCCCCGTTCGACCACTCCGGCACCTCTCCGCGGGGATCGGGGCGTCTTTAGGAGGGTTTGCAGCGGGGGGCAAGGGCAAACACGCGCGGCAATCACGGTTATGTTGTGCCCTTCCAGTAACCATTTGCCCGCCGCTCCCTTGCGCTTGGGCGCAAGACACCTAACCTGATAGCAGGGCTGTTTCGTGGTGGAGGCAAGATTGATGTTTGCAAAGGCAAGACTGGTTTGGACATTGGCAGGTGCGACGCTGCTGGCGCTTTGGTTGAGCACGGGCGCGGCGCTGGCGCTTGCGGACCGGGCCAAGATCGAAACCTTCCTTGAAATCACCGGCTTCGATGTGGCGCTTGAGAGCATTCGCCTCAGTGCCAGTGCCGCGCCGGACATGCTGGGGCTTGAGGCCGAAGCGTTCGGCTCGGAATGGACGCGGTTGGCCGATCAGGTGTTTGAAACGGAACAGATGCATGATCTGGCGCTTGCGATGTTGGAGCAGACATTGACAGATGATCTGCTGGATCACGCCAACGGGTTCTACACCTCTGATCTTGGTGCGCGGATTGTCGAAGCGGAAAACGCCTCGCACATGAAAGAGGACGAAGATCTGAAGTCCGAAATGGGCGACGCGATCTTTGCCGGGCTGGTGCGGATCGGCTCGCCGCGGGTTGAAACGCTCAAGCGCATGACCGCCGCTGCAGACAGTGCTGGAACGGCGGTGCGCGCGATACAAGAAATTCAGGTGCGCTTCCTTATGACGGCTGCCGGTGCAGGGGTGATTGAGATGACATTGGATGAAGCAGACTTGCGCGCGTTGCTGGCGAGCAGCGAGGATGAGTTGCGCCTTGCGATTCAAACGCAAGCACTGAGCGGGGCAGCGTATACCTATCAGGCCTTTTCTGACGCCGAAATGACCACCTATGCAGAAGCGCTGGAGCATCCCAAGATGCGCGAAGTCTATGATCTGATGAACGCGGTGCAATATGAGGTGATGGCGAACCGCTTTGAGGCCCTCGCCGCCGAAATGTCCCGTCTGCAACCGAGCACAGACCTATGATGCGCA
Organism: uncultured Rhodobacterales bacterium; assembly: GCA_964590545.1. Taxonomy (GTDB): domain Bacteria; phylum Pseudomonadota; class Alphaproteobacteria; order Rhodobacterales; family Rhodobacteraceae; genus Aliishimia. The sequence continues at coordinate 1,324 of CAZPXE010000479.1, forward strand.
CCATTGTTCTTGCCACGGCTCTTGTTCTAGCGCCTTTGGTGGCAACCGCCGATGCTGCGTTCACGCGCATGTATGATCTATTGTCGCTGGACACCTATCTGGAGATCACCCGCGCTGAAGGGATCGAAGATTTCACGCCGCTGTCTGAAGATATGATTGGCTTACCGCCCGACGCTGTGTTGTCCGAGCAGATAGCCCAAATTTACGACATGGCCCGTCTGAATGATTTGCTCATCGACGTTATGCGGCCCGCTCTGTCCGCGCAGGATGTTGCCGGGGTCACGCTGTTCGCACAGTCCCAGACAGGGCAGCAAATCATCTCTCTCGAAATAGCCGCACGCCGCGCCATGTCGGACCCCGATATTGAGGCCGCTGCCCGCGCAGCTTGGGCCCAAGCGGAAGAGGACAGGCCATGGCTCGCGGCGCGCGTCAAGGAATTGATCGACGTGAGCGATTTGGTGAACCGCAACGTGGCTGGGGCACTGAACTCGCACCTGCGCTTCTATCAAGGGCTTGCGGATGGGGGCGCGCTGGATATGCCCGAAGACGACATGCTGATGCTGGTCTATGGGCAAGAGCCGGACATTCGCGCAGACACCTCCGAGTGGCTGGGCGGTTACCTGATGCTCGCCTATGATCCGCTGGATGAGGAAACGGTGGAAAAATACATCACCTTTTGGTCCACACCGCCCGGCAAAGCGTTGAATGCTGCGCTGTTCGATGGGTTCAATTCGCTTTATGATGAGATTTCCTATGCCACCGCGCGTATTCTTGCCGTGCGCATGGGCGCGCAAGAGCTTTAAGATCGGGCTTTTCTCTTGACGCGCGGGCGATCGCGCCGCATAAGCCGCGCACACGGGCAGAGGCGACTCTGCCCGCATTTTGTTAACAACGCACATGAAGCGCGCTGTTCGAGGGTGGCCCAAGGGCCGAAAACGCCTGTAAATCAGGGACCTGAGGGACGCGGAAGATGTAAGGAAAGACGCGATGTTCGCAGTCATGAAGACAGGCGGCAAGCAGTATAAGGTCGCCTCTGGCGATACGCTGCAGGTGGAAAAGCTGGCCGCCGACGCGGGTGAAACCGTGCAATTCAACGATATTCTGATGCTGGGTGGCGACAAGGTCACTGTGGGCGCGCCTTTTGTGGCGGGCGCTGCGGTTCAGGCCGAAGTGGTTGACCAGATCAAAGGCGACAAGGTGATCAACTTTGTCAAACGCCGCCGGAAGCACTCGTCCAAGCGGACCAAGGGCCACCGCCAGCAACTGACCTTGCTGCGCGTAACGGACATTCTCGCCTCTGGTGGTGACAAGTCCGGCGTGAAAGCGGCTGTGGGCGCAGGTTCTGTGGCAGCGGTTGCGGTTGCAGCGACTGAAGCGGCCAAGCCTGCGAAGAAGGCCGAGCCGAAGAAAGCCGCGCCGAAAAAGGCCGAAGCGAAAGCAGACGAGGCCCCGAAGGCCGAGAAAAAGAAGGCCGCGCCAAAGGCAGCGAAAAAGACCGATGGTGATGACCTGACCAATATCTCAGGCGTTGGCCCGGTGATCGTGAAGAAACTTCACGATCTTGGCGTGACCACATTCGCACAAATCGCAGCATGGACCGAAGAGGACGTTGCTGCTATGGACGAGAAACTGAACTTCAAAGGCCGTATCGACCGCGACAACTGGATCGAGCAGGCCACAGAGCTGGCTAAAGGCTAAGGAGACACAAAGATGGCACACAAAAAAGCA
>CAZPXE010000480.1:0-3046 GCA_964590545.1 uncultured Rhodobacterales bacterium
CACCAAGCGCAGCGGCCTCGTCAAAAACCCGCTTCCATGTATCGGTATCAAGCTCTGCCTCTTGCCGCGCCATTTCCACCGGGTTCGAGCAATAGGGGCAGGAGAGGGGGCAGCGATGGGTCAGTTCCGCCAACATCGCAATGGGGGGCGGGGCGGTCATACAGTCACGTCCAGAAAACGGCGATTGGCCAGCGCTGTGAGAAAGCCATTGCTGTCCGCGATTATCTGATCCTGCGGAGCGTTGTATTTCTCGGCCAGCGTTGCGGTGATCTGGCCAAAGCTGCGCGCGCCATCGACTTCGGACAAAATCGCATGGCCGATCGCGTCTAAAGTGACGGCGCGTTCCGGGGCGAGCAATACCCATGCATCGCGCACCTTGTCGAAATGCAGGCGCACGCCGCGGGGCAGGGCGGGGATAGAGGCGGTTTCCATCTTAAGACGCCTTTTCCAGAAGCAATCCGGTGCCCGGCTGCCACGCGCCTGGCGGGATACGAGCTGGTTCCACATAGGCACACCAGAGCGCATCAAGCTGGGACCAAAGCACATCGGTTTTGAATTCAAGCGCCTTGGCGGCCATATCCTGCTTCTCGGCGGTGTCGGCGTGCTCAAGCACCCATGCGAGGCCAAAGGCGACATCCTTTGGGGCCTCTTTCAGCCGGGTTTTGAAGTAGGAGAGCGAGCTGTCATCGGCGAAGTCGTAGTTCTTCAGCAGCCCCTGAATACGGTTGGCGTGGATTTTAGGGGCGAAAAGTTCGGTCAGGGAGGCGGCAACAGCCTCTAACAAGGTCTTTTCGCGCACAAAACGGACATAGGCGTCCACTGCGAACTTGGTGCCAGCCAGCACCCCATCGGTTGAGGCGACGTAATCCGGGTCCAGCCCCACGGCCTCGGCCAGCCGCAGCCATCGGCGGATACCGCCTTCGTTCTCTTCCGTGCCGTCATGGTCCTCAATCCGCGAACGCCACGCGCGGCGCAGGGCAGGGTCCTCAACGCGCGACATGAAGGCGGCGTCTTTCATGGGGATCGAGTGTTGGTAATAGTAACGATTGATGACCCAGGCGCGCACCTCGTCCGGGGTGCAGTGGCCGCCATGCAAACGGTCATGGAACGGGTGCAGGTCGTGATACCGCTCGGCCCCGATCTGGCGCAGGCGGGCTTCAAAGTCTTCGCGGCTTTGGGTCATAGGCTGATCTCCATTCCATCGCGGCCAATAATCCACCCGGCGGCTTCGGCTTCGGCGGTCTCGTCCGAGTTCGGGCGCAGCACGGGGTTGGTGTTGTTCATATGCACAAAAACACGCTTGGCGATGTTCATCTCGGCAAAGGCAGAGATGGAGCCATCCTCGCCGCTCATCGACATATGGCCCATGCGCTTGCCGGTCTTCTGGCCTAGCCCTGCGCGCACCATTTCATCGTCGCGCCATAGGGTGCCGTCGAAGAAGAGCAGTTCCGCCCCGGTCAGCCGCGCCCGCAGATCGTCATTCAGCATGGCGCAGCCGGGGATGTAATAGGCGCTGTGCCCGCCCCCTTCCAGCTTCACTCCCACGGTTTGATCGCCAATCAAGTCGGTTTGTACCGTCTCGCCTTCCAGATACAGCGGCACCTTGCCGGGCACGGGGAATAGCGTCGCCGTCAGGCCGGGGGCGAGGTCAAAAGGGGTTTCCAGCGCAATGGGTGTTCGGGTGACAACAGACGCGTTGAGCGCGTCGAACATCGGGTTCTGGGATAGCACGTCGTGAATGCCGGGGGTCGCGAACAGGGTGAAGGGCTGCATTTCCCGCAAGGTCAGCAGCCCGGCCACATGGTCGATATCGCCATTGGTCACCAGCACCGAGGACAGCGGCAATTCCCGCAAATCCGTCGGGTGCAATGCTGGCGCTGCTGCCATTTGCACACGAATATCGGGCGAGGCGTTCAGGATCGCCCAATGCACACCATCGCCGGTTACGGCGAGCGAAGATTGCGTTTGTGAGGGGATTTGGCCTGCGCGTGCGAGGTTACAATTCTCGCATCCGCAATTCCATTGAGGCAATCCGCCACCGGCAGCGGCCCCTAGGATATGCGCGCGGAACGACATTCATGCAGCTCCGCGCGCTTAAATTCAGATCAGAACTTCGCGTTCTTCTGTTTCGCCTTCGGGTCCGTACATGTTGATTTCCATGCCGCACTCGATTTCACGAATAATGGGTTTTGCCCATGCCATAGCGTCTCTCCTCCTTGCGCAGCGGCCAAGACGGACCGCTTGTATGGGTATCTTGTCGATTGATTGTCGCTGGGGCGACTCTTAATTTATAAGGAAGCTTAAGACATTGGTCGCATGTCAGGGTCAGGTTTGGACCGGGCGGAGGCCCTCTAGGCAGAAGCCTTTGTTGCGTATCGTGCTGATTTTTATGCCGAAATCATCCGCGCCCAGCTTTTTGCGCAGGTATCCGATGTAAACGTCGACCACATTCTCGTTGCTGGAGCCGTCCGCCTGCCAGAGCGCGTCGAAGATCGTGCCGCGCGGGATGGGCGTGCCGAAATGGGCGATGAGCAGGGTCAGTAAATCAAACTCCCGCTCGGTCAGCGCTGTTTCTACATCGGCGCGGCGCAGGGTCCGGGCGGCAGTGTCAAGCGTGGCGGGGTCGGGGTGCAGGGCCTCGGCGCGGTGTTCCTGCACGCGCAGGCGCGCGACCAGCTCATCGAAGTTGAATGGCTTGACCACGTAATCATTCGCGCCCGCTTCCAGCCCGGCCGCGCGGTGCTGCACATCCGACAAGGCCGAGAGCATCAGGATCGGTAGCGTCACCCCGGCATTGCGCGCGGCGCGCACGAGGTCCACACCGCTATCCGCCCCAAGCATCACATCAACGATGGCAGCATCGAAATCCCCACTGACAAGCTGCGCCAGCCCCTGATCGGCGCGGTTTTCAGCCGAGGCGTCATAGCCGTGCAGAGCAAGGCCGCGGGTGAGGGCCGAGATAATCTCTGGGTCGTCTTCGATGATCAGCAAGCGGGTCATTGCCCGCCTTATGCCAAGTTTGCCGGGGGAATACAGCCGGTTCTTC
>CAZPXE010000481.1:0-3039 GCA_964590545.1 uncultured Rhodobacterales bacterium
CGAAAAGGGGTGGCCTCGCAAACCTTGTTCCGGGACTTCGACAGCGCCGGGCAGACGCCGACGGTCATACGCCGCTTCCTTGACCAAGCCGCGTTCAAAGCGGGCCAGCAGGGCGGGGTGATCATGGTGGGCCGGGTGCGTCCCGACACAATCTCTGCGCTGCTGCTGTGGGGTTTGCAGGACCGGGCGAACCGTGTGGCCGTCGCGCCGGTCTCTTCCGTTCTTGATCCTGCAAAGTAGCGCTGCATGCAGAAATCGTAAAACCTGTATCGCCTAAAGCTGCCTGAAACCAAAGATTTCAACGCTGTAAGTGATACTGCACGTTGCCGGGTATTGCGCTTTCGCTCTAGATAATCTCGTCCTCGTCAAAGAGCGGGTCCGCTTCCAGTTGTGACGTCAGGTCCGCCACCACATCCTCACTCGCTTCGGCGCGCAGCCGGGCAAGGTGAAACAGGGCGTCGCCCTCATTGACGACAGGCAGCACCGCGCGGCCAATCAGCAGGCCCGGCTCCGGCGCGATCACTTCGGTTTCCGCATCGCCGAACGGGTCGGCCACCGCGCCCAGAACCTCGCCTTCTTCGACCATATCGCCCTCAGCACGATAGAGCCGCAGCAGCCCGCCCGATGGCGCGCGCAGCCAAGTGGAGGAGGTGCAGATATGTGGCGCATGGCGCGGTTTGGTGATCCCTTTGCCCGGCAACATCGCCGAGCCACGCAGCACCCGCAGGATACCTGCCACCCCTGCACGCACCGCCATTTCGTCAAAGCGCAGCCCTTCGCCCGCCTCGTATAGCAGCACCGGAACCCCGCGCTCCTGCGCTTCACCGCGCAGAGACCCTTCGCGCAGGGGCGAGGTCAGAATCACCGGCGCGCCGAAATCCCGCGCCATGGCAGCCGTGACGGAGACGCCGGGCGAGATGCGGATTTGCGGCAGGTTGGTGCGATGGACGGCGGCGGAATGCAGGTCGATCCCGAAATCACAGCGCAACACCACGTCATTCAGGAACAGATGCGCCAGCCGCGATCCAAGCGATCCCGCAGTGGTGCCGGGAAAGGACCGGTTCAAATCGCGCCGATCCGGCAGGTATCGCGAACGGGTCAGAAAGCCGAAGGCGTTCACAATCGGCACCACAATCAGGGTGCCACGCAGCCGCTCCAACTGTTCGGCGCGCAGAAGGCGGCGGCAAATCTCGACCCCGATCACCTCATCCCCGTGCACTCCGGCAGAGACAAAGACGACCGGGCCTGCACGCTTGCCGTGGATCACTGCGACCTCCAACCCAACAGGCGTGTGGTCGGGCAAGGTAGAGACGGGCAGGGTGACGCGGGCGCGGGTGCCGGGAGCGATCTGCGCGCCGCCCAATTCAAACGCGCCGCGCTTCGCCATCAGCGGTTGCCGGACCCGTCGAACCGGGACGCATCCGCAGCGGCGCGGCGTATCGCATTGGATTTATGGACAGTTTCCATAAACTCCGCCTCGGGGTCGCTGTCATAGACAATACCGCCCCCGGCCTGAATATACAGCTTTTCGTCCTTCACCAGCGCCGTGCGCAGGGCGATACACATATCCATATCGCCGCCCGCGCTGAAATAGCCGACCCCGCCGCCATAGATGCCGCGCTTTTCGGGCTCCAGCTCGTCGATAATCTCCATCGCGCGCACCTTTGGCGCACCAGAGACGGTCCCGGCAGGCATCCCGGCAAAGAACGCATCCAGAGCGTCCTTATCATCCTGCAGCTCGCCGACGACGTTAGAGACGATATGCATCACATGGCTATAGCGCTCGACAATGAACTCCTCTGTCGGGCGCACGGTGCCGATTTTGGCCACGCGCCCCACATCATTGCGGCCCAGATCGAGCAGCATGAGGTGCTCGGCCAATTCCTTCTCATCCGCCAGCAAGTCTGCTTCCAGCGCGCGGTCCTCTTCCGGGGTCGCGCCGCGGGGGCGGGTGCCAGCGATGGGGCGAATGGTGACTTCGGAGCCGAAGACCCGCACGAGGATTTCGGGTGAAGCACCGACCACCTGAAAGCCGCCGAAATTGAAATAGAACATGAAGGGTGAGGGGTTTGTGCGGCGCAAACTCCGGTACAGCGCGAACGGATGGTGGGGAAAGTCCTGCGTCCAGCGCTGCGCTGGCACAACCTGAAAGATATCGCCCGCGCGGATGTAATCCTTCGCCTTTTCAACGGCCTGCTTGTAGCCGTCGCGCGTGAAGTTGCTGACCGGCTCCGGCACATCTTCCGCTTCGCCCAAATCGCGGCGCTCGGCGATTGCACCGCGTTCCAGATCACGCACGGCGTCCATGACCCGCTCGGCGGCCTGCGCATAAGCGGCGCGCGCTGACTGGCCATCACCGGCCCAAGCCGGGGCGACAACGGTCACTTCGCCCTTCACCCCGTCCAGAACCACGACCACCGACGGGCGCAGCATGATCGCATCGGGAATGCCGAGCACATCGGGGTTCACATCGGGCAGATGCTCTACCAGCCGCACCGTATCATAGCCGAGATACCCAAACAGGCCCGCCGCCGCTTGGGGCAGGTCCTCGGGCATCTCAATCCGGCTTTCCGCGATCAGCGCGCGCAGGGCGTCCAGCGGATTGCCGTCCAGTGGTGAAAAGGCGGTATCGTCATAGCGCGCCTGCCGGTTCACTTCGGAGGTCTCGCCCTGGCAACGCCAGACAAGGTCAGGCTTCATTCCGATGATCGAATAGCGCCCGCGCACCTCGCCGCCCGTGACGGATTCCAGCATAAACGCATTCTTCGCCGCGCCCGCCAGTTTCAGCATCAGCGACACGGGCGTGTCGAGATCGGCAGCCAGCCTAGTGTAGACGATCTGGTTGCGCCCCGCCTCAAACCCGGTGGCGAAATCGTCGAAGCTGGGGGTCAGGCTCATCGCGCGCGGTCCGGTTTACTGGAAGGTAACATTCACCGCATCCACCGCGCGCTGGTCAATCTGCGGGTTGGCGCGGATGCCGACATCTTGGGTGAACACGTTGAACAGGTCCTGCGCGATGGATTGGTTCACCTGCTCGCG
>CAZPXE010000482.1:0-590 GCA_964590545.1 uncultured Rhodobacterales bacterium
CGACCTCGGCGACCTTCCTGATTTCGCTTTTTATTCTGTTCGGCTTTGACAGCGGCGATACGGGCTTCCAGTTTGTCGAAGATCGCGAGTGGATTTTTGACCTGAAATACAAGCTGGGCGTGGATGGGATTTCGATCCTCTTCGTCATCCTGACCACCTTCATGATGCCGCTGACCATTCTGGCCAGCTGGGACGTGAAAACCCGCGTGAAGGAATACATGATCGCCTTCCTGCTACTGGAAACGCTGATGCTCGGCGTGTTCATGGCGCTGGATATGGTGCTGTTCTACCTGTTCTTCGAAGCGGGCCTGATCCCGATGTTCCTGATTATCGGGATCTGGGGTGGGAAGGAACGTATCTACGCGAGCTTCAAGTTCTTCCTCTATACCTTCCTCGGCTCGGTGTTGATGCTGGTGGCGATGGTCGGCATGTATGTGGACGCGGGCACCACGGATATCGAGGCGCTGCTGAACCACCAGTTCGGCTCGGAAAGCTTCAGTTTGCTGGGCGTGCAGATCGTGGGCGGTCTGCAGACGCTGTTCTTTGTCGCCTTCTTCGCCAGCTTTGCGGTGAAAATGCCGATGTGGCCG
>CAZPXE010000482.1:600-3039 GCA_964590545.1 uncultured Rhodobacterales bacterium
TGCACACTTGGTTACCAGATGCTCACGTGCAAGCGCCGACTGCTGGGTCTGTCGTGCTGGCGGCGATCTTGCTGAAAATGGGCGGTTACGGCTTCCTACGTTTTTCGCTGCCGATGTTCCCAGTTGGCTCAGATGTGATGGCGCCGCTTGTGCTGTGGATGAGCGCGATTGCCATCGTCTACACCTCGCTGGTTGCGCTGGTGCAGGACGACATGAAGAAGCTGATCGCCTATTCATCGGTCGCGCATATGGGCTTTGTGACCATGGGCATCTTTGCGGCGAACCAACAGGGCGTGGATGGCGCGATCTTCCAGATGATTAGCCACGGCTTCATCTCCGGCGCGCTGTTCCTCTGTGTCGGTGTGATTTATGACCGGATGCACACGCGTGAAATTGACGCCTATGGCGGTCTGGTGAACCGGATGCCCGCCTATGCGCTGATCTTCATGCTGTTCACGATGGCCAATGTGGGCCTGCCGGGCACATCGGGCTTCGTGGGTGAATTCCTGACGCTGATGGCCGTGTTCCAGGTGAACACATGGGTCGCGATGATTGCGACAACGGGTGTGATCTTCTCGGCCTGCTATGCGCTGTGGCTGTATCGCCGGGTGGTGATGGGCGATCTGATCAAGGAAAGCCTGAAGACGATCACCGACATGACCCCGCGGGAGCGGTGGATTTTCGCGCCGCTGGTCATCATGACCCTGTGGCTGGGCGTTTATCCGGCGCTGGTGCTGGACGTGATCGGCCCCTCGGTCGAGGCGCTGGTTTCAAACTATGACACGGCACTGGCCGCAGCTGAAGCTGCGAGCCAAGTGGCCGAGAATAACTGAGAGGGCACCTGAGAATGGGCGCGGATCTGAATATCATCCTCCCGGAAATCCTGCTGGCGGTCTACGCGATGGTTGCGCTAGTCGGCACGGTCTATTCGGCGCAGGACCGGGCGGCCTCGCTGCTGGTCTGGGTCACCTCAGCGATCTTTCTGGCGCTGGCAGTTTGGATCGGCATCACCGGCTCAGGCACGCAAGTGGCGTTCAATGGCTTGTTCATCGACGACGCGTTTTCGCGCTTTGCCAAGGTGGTCATCCTCGTCTCCGCCGCTGCGGTGCTGTTGATGAGCGAGGGCTATATGCAGGCAAAGGGGCTGCTGAAATTCGAATACCCCATCCTGATCGCCCTGTCCGCTGTTGGCATGATGATGATGGTCTCTGCGGGCGATTTGATGAGCCTTTACATGGGGCTGGAGCTGCAATCCCTTGCACTCTATGTCGTCGCCTCGCTGCGCCGCGATAGCGTGAAATCCACAGAAGCAGGCCTGAAATACTTCGTGCTCGGTGCGCTGTCCTCCGGCTTGCTGCTTTACGGCGCGTCGCTGGTTTATGGCTATGCGGGCACGACGCTGTTCTCCGGTATCATCCAGACGGCGGTGCATGGTGAGGTCTCGCTAGGCCTTCTGTTTGGCCTCGTTTTCCTGATCTGCGGCTTCGCGTTCAAAGTCTCTGCCGTGCCGTTCCACATGTGGACGCCGGATGTGTACGAAGGCTCGCCCACACCCGTCACGGCCTTCTTCGCCACAGCGCCAAAAGTGGCCGCGATGGCATTGTTCGCGCGGGTGATGCATGACGCGTTCGGCGGGGCGGTGAAGGATTGGCAACAAGTAATTGCGCTGCTGTCCGTCGCCTCGATGTTCCTCGGCGCGATTGCGGCGATTGGGCAGACCAATATCAAACGCCTGATGGCCTTTTCGTCCATTGCCCATATGGGGTACGCGCTGATCGGCCTTGCCGCCGGGACCGCGATGGGCGTGCAGGCGATGCTGATCTATATGGCGATCTATGTGACGATGAATGTCGGCACTTTCGCCTTTGTCCTGATGATGGAGAAGGACGGCCAGCCGGTTACGGATATCTCGGCCCTCAACCTCTACGCCAAGCGCGAGCCGGGCAAGGCACTGGCGATGCTTGTGCTGCTGTTCTCGCTGGCAGGTGGACCGCTTAGACCGGTTAGGCTGGGTGGACTGGTTGATACCAGGAGGGACTTGATACTGTTCTTCTTTCGGCGCGGTATGACGTTGTTAGTAATTTGTTTTTTGTTTTTCTTCTTCTTGATACCCGTCTCGGTGACACCGGTAGCGGTAGCGGTAGAGTGTGCGTGCTTGGCGTGCATCTTGGCGTGCGATTTGAGGCTAGATTTCCACATGAAATGCTTCCCGCAGAGGGAGCACGCGAACGGTCTGCTTCCGTCGTGCAGCCGCCCGTGTGCCTGGAGGTTGAATCTCTTCGAGAACGTTCGCCCGCACGTCGCCACCGGGCATACGAAGCCTCGCTTCATATCCTTCATGTCCTTGATATCCTTCTTGATAGCGACAGAGGCACGTTCGGCGACACGTCCTGGGGGACGCCGCCGCGGTCGTTTAGCGGATAAAGTTCGCGAAAAACA
>CAZPXE010000483.1:0-3035 GCA_964590545.1 uncultured Rhodobacterales bacterium
CACCTTCGCCAATATTGATCCGGGCGTTGAGGATCACGTCTGCGCCAAGCTGGGTCTGGTGCCCGAGCCGATCAGCACCCAAGTCATCCCGCGCGATCGCCACGCGGCGTTCTTTGCGACCCTCGGCGTGATCGCCAGCAGCATCGAAAATATCGCCGTTGAAATCCGCCACATGCAGCGCACCGAAGTGCTTGAAGGGGCAGAGTTTTTCTCGATGGGCCAGAAAGGCTCATCCGCCATGCCGCACAAGAAAAACCCGGTCCTGACCGAGAACCTCACCGGGCTTGCCCGCATGGTCCGCTCTGCTGTGATCCCCGCGATGGAGAACGTGGCGCTTTGGCACGAACGCGATATCTCGCACAGCTCGGTCGAGCGGATGATCGGCCCGGACGCCACCATCACCCTCGACTTCGCGCTGGCTCGCATGACCTCTGTTGTCGAAAAAATGCTGATCTTCCCCGACAATATGCTGGAGAATATGAACAAATTCCCCGGCCTTGTGATGAGCCAACGGGTGCTCCTTGCCTTGACCCAAGCCGGGGTCAGCCGCGAAAATGCCTATACATATGTGCAGCGCAACGCGTTGAAAGTGTGGGAACACCGGACCGATTTCAAAGAAGAACTGCTGGCCGACGCAGATGTGACCGCCGCGCTGAGCCCCGCTGAGATCGAAGAAAAGTTCGATCTGGGCTATCACACCAAACATGTGGATACGATTTTTGCACGGGTGTTCGGCGACGCGTGAGCGAGCAACGTGCCCCCGTCGTTTTTTGCTTTGCCGAATGACATCTGTGCCCTACCATATAGGCACCAAACAAACGGAGGGACCACTATGACGACATTCAAGGCCCTGACGATCGCGGCAGCACTTACACTGACCGCAAGCTCGGCACTTGCTATGGGCTGCCAACACGGCAAGCACAGCACGCAAGCGCAATCTTGCGCGACTGGCACCGCTTGGGATGAAGCGACATCTACTTGTATTCCGACAGCCAGCAGCTGAGTTCACAAAACAGTTACCAAAAAGGGCCCGAATAATTTCGGGCCCTTTCGCGTTAGTCCTACATATGAACCCAAAACGTGCATCTTGAAACAGGACAACAGACATGCGTATCACACTTGCAGCCGCCATCATCGCCCTTCCCGGTATCGTTTTTGCCGCCGGGGGCAATGACGAACCTCCCAAACCCACAAAGACGTCCAAAGACTGCAAAGGGGTACGGATTTGGGATGAAGCCAAACAGCGTTGCGTGCGCCCGAAGAATTCCAGCCTCGACGATGGTCAGAAATACGAAGCGGTGCGCGAATTGGCCTATGCCGGTCGGTATCTTGATGCCCAAGGTGTGCTGGCATCCATGTCAGACCAGCAAGACGACCGCGTGCTGACCTATTATGGCTTCACCAACCGCAAGCTGGGCGATCTGAACGCGGCGAACATGTTCTATACCGCCGCAATCGAGAAAAACCCCGACAACATGCTGGCCCGCTCATATATGGCCCAAGGCTTGGTGGCAGCGGGCGATTTGGAAGGCGCGCGTCTGCAATTGGCCGAGATCGAATCCCGAGGTGCCGGATACACTTGGGCAGCAACCTCGCTGCGCAAAGCGATATACACCGGAAAGACGTTTAACTACTGATCTGCTTTAGCCTTTCTTTAGGTCTCCGGCGCTAGTATCGCGCAAAACGACCAGAGTGAGGCAGGTAAATGAGTTTTGCACCCCTTGCGCTTCCGTCTCTCGACGGAGGCGCTATGGCCGCCCCGGTTGAGCCGGCGGCGCCGCGTCCCATCGTAGACCTGCCGCGCCGCGCCAAAGCAGCCATCGTCGTGCGGTACCTGCTGAACGAAGGCGCCGAGATCGCGCTGGAAGATCTTCCCGATGACTTACAGGAAACACTGACCCAGCAAATGGGCGCGATGCGACTTATTGACAAGGACACGGTCGCTTCGGTGCTGGAAGAGTTTGCCACCGAACTCGACACCGTCGGCATGTCTTTCCCCGGCAGCATGGCCGGCGCGCTCGAAGCGCTCGATGGTAAAATAAGCCCACACACCGCCAACCGTCTACGCAAAGAAGCGGGCGTGCGGCAATCGGGCGATCCTTGGGTGCGGCTGCGCGGGATGCCTGCGGAAAAGCTGTTGCCTATCGTGGAAACGGAAAGTGTCGAAATCAGCGCCGTCATGCTGTCAAAGCTGGAAATCTCGAAAGCGGCAGAGCTGTTGGGCATGCTCCCCGGCCCGGTAGCGCGGCAAATCACCTATGCGGTCAGTCAAACCAACGCGGTAACGCCTGAAGCCGTAGACCGGATCGGTCTGTCACTGGCCCAACAACTGGATTCAGAGCCCGCCTCGGCCTTCGATTCCGGCCCCGTAGAACGGGTTGGCGCGATCTTGAATAACTCCACATCCGCCACGCGCGAAGAGGTGCTCACCGGGCTAGATGAAACCGATCAGGGCTTTGCCAACGAAGTGCGCAAGGCGATCTTCACCTTCGCCAATATCCCCACGCGCTTGTCCCCACGCGATCTGCCCAACGTACTGCGCAAAGTGGATCAGCCCGACCTTGTTACCGCTCTTGCCGGAGCGCAGCAAAATGGGCTGGCGGAAGTGGCCAACTTCGTCTTCGAAAACATGTCGGCCCGTTTGGCTGACAACCTTAAAGAAGAAATTGGCGAAATTGGCAAAGTCAAACCCGCAGATGGCGAGGCCGCTATGAGTTCCGTTGTTGTCGTAATCCGCGAAATGGAAGCCGCGGGCGAGTTGTTGCTGCTCAGTATTGAGGATGTGGAGTTGGAGGATTAGACGGCGCCTGCATTTGGGCTTGCTCCCGGTTTCAGTCCAAAATCAGCGTGTCCGGGGCATTTTCGCGCAGGAAAACTGGCCGCTTTTCAAGCGGAAGTGCCTCTGCACGGGCAAGTAAGGCGGGAAAACGCTCCGCTGGGATCTTTTCTATTCCGCTTAGCTGGCGAAATCGCTTTGCAACGCGGCGGATTTTGCCAATCGCTGCGCCGATCAGCCTTGCGAAGGGCCAAATCGC
>CAZPXE010000484.1:0-3031 GCA_964590545.1 uncultured Rhodobacterales bacterium
GCGCTGCTGGTGCCCGCGAACCGTTTCGAAGTGGTGGAATGTGTTGCCGCCCTCGACGCCGTGAAAGCAGGCGATCTGGACGGAGAGCCGCGCGGACGTGGCCCCCGCGACGTGCTCTGCCAGCATATCCTTATCGCCGCGGCCTCTGGCCCGTTTGACGCCGATGATCTCTATGCCGAAATGTCCTCCGCCGGCGCCTATGCGGACCTCACGCGCGCCGAATTTGACGCCTGCCTCGATTTCTGCGCAACGGGCGGCTATGCCCTGCGCGCCTATGATCAGTGTAAGCGGCTGGCTGAGCGCCCCGACGGGCGCTGGCAACTCCGCGACCCGCGCGCGGCGCAGCGTATCCGCATGAACATCGGCACGATTCAGGACACCGACACGCTGAAAGTCCGCCTCAAACGCGCGCGCGGCGGCAAACCGCTGGGCGAGGTTGAAGAAGGCTTCGCCGCCTCCCTCACCCCCGGCGATACGTTCCTGATTGGCGGGCAAATCGTGCGCTATGAAGGGTTGAACCAGATGACGGTCGAGGTCACCCGCCGCGCTGACAAAAAGCCCAAGATCGCGACCTTTCTGGGCACCAAATTCGCTACTTCCACCCAGTTGTCGCAACGCATCCTGCGCATGTTCCAACAGGATACGTGGCCCGACCTGCCCGCCCACACTGCCGATTGGCTGGCCCTTCAACGCAAGCTGTCAAAGCTGCCCGAACCGGGCCGCCTGCTGGTCGAAAGCTTCCCCCGCGATGGGCGCGAGAACACAGTGATCTATGGCTTTGCGGGGCGTAACGCCATGCAAACGCTGGGACTTCTGGTGACCAAGCGGTTGGAGGAAGAGGGGTTGAACCCGCTCGGCTTCGTTTCCACCGACTATGCCACGCTGATCTGGGGGCTGGAGCATTTGCCCGACCCCGCGCCGCTGTTTGACATCGACGCGCTACGCACGGGCCTCGACACGTGGCTCGCCGGGAACGCAGTTATGAAACGCACCTTCCGCGCCTCGGCCACCATCGCCGGGCTGATTGAGCGCAACACCCCAAGCGCGCGCAAATCCGGGCGGCAGGCGACCTTCAGCAGCGATATCCTGTATGACACGCTGCACAAATACGACCCCGATCACCTGATGATGCAGATCACCCGCGAGGAAGCGATGCGCGGGTTGATCGACTTTGGCCGGTTGGAGGATATGGTTGCCCGCACCGAAGGCCGCATTGATCACGTCAAGCCGGGCCGCATCACGCCGCTGGCCGCGCCGCTGTTCCTTGAGCCGGGCCGCGTGCCGATCAAAGGGTTGGCCGAAGAGAAACTGCTCGCCGAACAAGCCGACGTACTGATGGAAGAAGCCGGAGTGCCGGAGCAAATCGTCCGACCGCAATGGCGTGTGCCCTACTAATTCGCGCTTGATTTCAGGCCGCGCGCGCGCCATGAACAAAATATGAACACGCGCTCGACTTCAGGCCATGACTTCAGCTTTCAAGGCGAAACCCTGACCGCCCTACCCTCTGGCGCGCTGTGGTGGGCCGCGCAAAATTTGCTCTGCGTGTCGGACCTGCACCTTGGCAAAACCGAACGCATTGCCCGGCGCGGCGGCGCTGCACTGCCGCCCTATGAAACCCAAGACACGCTGGACCGGCTTAGCAGCGATTTGGACGCAACAGGCGCGCGGCAGGTCGTCTGCCTTGGCGACAGTTTCGACGATCTGGCGGCGGCGCGCGCGCTACCTGACACGGTGCGGTTAGAGATCGCGCGCCTGCAAGCCGGGCGGCAATGGGTCTGGATCGAAGGCAATCACGACCCCGGCCCGGTTGAGTATGGCGGCACACATATGGCCGACTGGACCCTCGGCCCGCTGACCCTGCGCCATATCGCGCAGCCAGGCGCGCTCGGCGAGGTGTCCGGCCACTACCACCCCAAAGCGCGCGTTCAAACTCGCGCGCGCCCAATCTCTCGTCCTGCGTTTCTGATCGACGCCGCGCGGATTATCATGCCCGCCTATGGCACCTATACGGGCGGGCTTTGGAGCCATACGCCCACGCTGCAATCCCTGATGGCGCCCGACGCGCTGGCTATTCTGACCGGCGCGCGGGCATTGGCGGTGCCGATGCCGCGCAGCGGTTAAGACGGCTTTCTGTTTGCAGCCTGTCTAAACGCCGAAACGTGCATACCGCTTTCCAGCGACAGTTTTCAGGCGGTTAACCCTTCCGGCTCTTGCAGCCCATGCGCACGGCAGCACGCCGTCAGCGTGTTGGCCAGCAGGCAAGCGATCGTCATGGGGCCAACGCCACCCGGAACAGGTGTCACAGCGCGCGCAACCTCCATCGCCTCGGCGTAGTCCACATCACCGAGCAGCTTGGATTTACCGGGCTTTTCGGGGTGCGGGATGCGGGTGATGCCCACGTCGATCACCGTCGCGCCGGGCTTGATCCAATCGCCCTTGACCATTTCGGCCCGGCCCACGGCGGCGACCAGAATATCCGCCCGCCGCGCCACTTCCGCCAAATCCTTGGTCCGCGAATGGGCGATCGTCACCGTGCAATTTTCCTGCAACAACAACTGCCCCATCGGCTTGCCAAACAGGTTCGAGCGGCCAATCACCACCGCCTCCAGCCCCGACATATTGCCAAGCTGATCGCGCAGCAGCATCAGGCACCCCAGCGGCGTACACGACACCAGCCCTGTCTCGCCACTGGCCAGCAGCCCGGCATTCACGACGCTCAAACCGTCCACATCCTTGGCCGGGTCAATCCGCGCGACCACGCGGCGTTCGTCCAGATGATCCGGCACCGGGAATTGGCACAGGATGCCATGCACGCTCGGGTCCGCGTTCAACGTGTCGATCAGCGCAAACAGGTCCTCTTCTGACGTATCCGCAGGCAACTTATGCTCGAACGAGGCCATGCCGACCTCAACCGTCTGTTTGTGCTTGGCGGCGACATAAACCTCTGACGCGGGGTCTTCGCCCACCAGAACCACGGCCAAACCGGGCGTGATCCCGTGATCTGCCTTCATCGCAGTCACATGCTCAGCCA
>CAZPXE010000485.1:0-3029 GCA_964590545.1 uncultured Rhodobacterales bacterium
ATGACGAAGGTGAGGGCGGCTGTGTCTTCGGTTTCTATATCAATTACGCGGGTGGTTGCGGCGGCAAAGACCTGCGCGACGGGGCCAAAGACGTGGCAAAGCAAGTCGTGGGAGTGAATCGCGTGGCTTAGGAGTGCGCCGCCAGTTTCGCCTTCCCATGTGCCGCGCCACGGGATGGAATAGTACTCTTCGTCGCGATTCCAGTGGGTTTCTAGGCTGGCAACATAGGCTTTACCGGTCAGTCCTGCTTTGGTTAGGGCTGCAAGCTGGGCGGTGGCTTTGCCAAAGCGATATTGGAAGACTGGGAAGACTTGTTTGCCTGCGGACTTGGCGGCGGCTTCCAATTGGTCGGCTTCGTGCAACGATCGTACGATGGGTTTTTCGCAGATGACGTGCTTTCCGGCTTCAAGTGCTTGCACGGAAACCGGGAAGTGCAGGTGCGGGGGCAGGCAGACGTCGACTATATCAATCCTGTCGTCGGCTAGGACGGCGTCTAGGTCTGCTGTGACCTCGATTGGGTCTGAACCGACGGCGGCTTTCGCACGGTCTGTATCAAGATCGCAAAGCGTTGCCACATGGAATCTGTCCGGTAGGGCGCGGTAGCCCTCTAGGTGTTCTGCACCAATTCCGGCGCCTATAATCGCGACGCGGATCATGTGTCTTTACCCTCTGCCATCGCCTGCGCTTGAAGTGCCAATTCGCAAACTTTGAAGGCGTGGGATTGTGTCATCGCCGTTTCACTTCGGTCGCGGAAATCGTTCAGGAGCCGCCCGAAGAACGGCAAACCAGCGTCAGAGGCATCGATTCGCTCGCAGCGAGTCGCGTTGGCGAAGATCAGATGGTCAGTGCCTTGGTGGCCGATATCGACGTATTTACGTAGTTCGATGTAGCCTTCGGTGCCGAGGATGGTGAGACGACCGTCGCCCCAAGTTGGCAGTGCGTCAGGCGTATACCAGTCAACACGGATATAGCCGTGGCCGTTTTCGCTGCGTAGGGCAATCTCGCCAAAGTCCTGCAGGCCCGGGTCATCGGGGTTGGCGTAGTTCGCAACGCTGGCAAGCGTGATTTCGGCGTCGGTGGAACCAGTGAAGAACAGGAACTGGTCGATCTGATGGCTGGCGATGTCGGTGATGATGCCGCCGTAAGCCTCTCGGTCAAAGAACCATTTGGGGCGGGACGGGCGGTTGAGGCGGTGCGGACCTATGCCGAGGGTTTGGATGACCTTCCCAATCGCGCCCTCTGCCACTAGTTCAGCGGCACGCGTAACAGCTGGGACTTCGAACCGTTCGGAAAAATCGATGGACCAGATTTTGCCGGTGCTTTCGACAGTTGCCTTAAGCGCGTTCAGTTGTTCAAGCGTTGTGCAGCCGGGCTTGTCGGACAGCACGTCTTTGCCCGCTTCCATCGCTTTGATCGCCCAACCGGCGCGGTCGCGCGGGATGCCGGAGAGGATGATGAAGTCGATGGTGGGATCTTCTAAGAGTGCTTCAGCACTGGCGCTGCGCGGCACGTCGGGGAAACGTTTTACGAAGCCTTCTTCGGTCTCTGGATGACCTTCGGTTGACCAACCAACAAACCCTGCGCCTGCGTCGATCATGTTGGCGGCCATGCCATAGACATGCCGGTGGTCGATGCCGATGGCGGCGAAACGGAGGGTCATGACGTCACCTCTTGCATTTGGCCTGACTTGGCAGAGCGTTCGATCGCGTCGATGAAATCATGGCTGATAAGTGCGGCTTCGCCTGTAACCACCGGAGTGCGGCCGGTGGTGATCGCGTCGACGAAATCTTCGATGATGCTTTGGTGCCATTCGTGGGTGAAGGCCATCGGGTCGGCGCCACCGCCAGTGCCACCTGCGGCCCCCAATGTTTCTTTACGACCATCGCGCCAGTTGATGTGCAGTTCGCCGGAAGCCAGGTGCAGGCTGGCTTTGTCAAAGTGCATCGTGATGGTTTCCGCGCCGCCGGGGTAGCTGGCGGTGCTGGCGACCATGGAACCGACGGCTCCGTTCGCGAACTTGAGACCGGCTGTCACGAAATCTTCGGCTTCCATGTCGTGGAAACGTGTGGTGGCGGACATAGCTTGGACGGAGGTCACCGGGCCTGTGAGGGACAACGCGAGGTCAATCGTGTGGATCGCTTGCGAGATGAGAACGCCGCCGCCATCGCGGGCATAGGTGCCGCGACCGGGTTCGTCGTAATAGCCTTGATCACGCCACCACGGGACGGTGATTTCCACGACGCCAAGGGCCCCGAGAGCGCCGGCCGCGATGAGGTCAGCGGCGGCGATGGAGGCCGCGCGCATCCGGTGTTGGAACACGATGCCGAGGGTCACGCCTGCGTCTGTGCAAATCTGAACGACCTCGCGGGCTTCTGTCGCATTCCGTCCAACGGGCTTTTCCAACAGTATGTGTTTACCCGCTTCTGCGAGCGGGCGAATAAGATCTGCGCGCGCGTTTGGCGGTGTTAGGATAACCGCGAAGTCCACCGTTTTGTCGTCTGCTACGGTGGTCAGATCGGTGGTGATTTCAATTGGATGGCCCACCATATTGGTGGCCACTTTGGCAAGGTCGCTGGCGCGGTCTTCGCTGCGAGAGCAAATCGAACGCAGGGTCACCTTATCGCTTGCCGCGATGGCTACAACATGGGTCCGCGCGACCATGCCAGCCCCGATCAGGGATGCAGTCATCTGCGTCTTGCTATCCAAAAGTCGTCTTCTCCCAAAGAGTTGCAGCTTATGTTCATCCCGTCCAAACCGGAATCACACTGCAAACACTGGTTCGATTTTGGAAGGTCAGATAGGAAATGTCCACCAAATTGATTTACTATTGCTCTAGTCGATCAAACTTCGCTTCAAAAACGCCAAAACGGCCCTGCGCATTGCTGGCGTTTCAACGTGGCCGCTTACGGGTTCAATGTGAAAGAACAATTGGTTTTGCGCGTTCTTCACGGCATAAGCGTCTTCCAGATCTTTACGGGCGATTGAAAACGCGGCTTTTGGAGTTGACCAATCCTGTAGCCCTGCACAGA
>CAZPXE010000486.1:0-3028 GCA_964590545.1 uncultured Rhodobacterales bacterium
CCATGACAGCGCAGGCGCACCAATAGCCGGGCTTGCCGCGCACCGGGCCGACCAACGGGTTGCCGTCGGGGGCGAAGGTGAAGGCACCGTTGACCCAGGTTTTGACGCCGACCTCTTGCAGGGCGGGGTAGCGTTCGAAGCCGAGGATGAGTTCGTTTTCAATGCGGTCGGTTTGCTCCTGAAACAGCTCCATCCCGTAGTCCCACGGCGCGCCGTCGAGGGCCCAGTGTTCGTGGTTGATCTCGTAAATCCCAAGCAGCACGCCGTTCTGGTCCTGACGCAGATAGGTGAAGCCTTCGAGATCGACGGTCATGGGGACTTCGAAATCAATCTCCTCAAGCTGCGGGATCGTGTCGGAGATGAGGTAGTGGTGTTTAAGCGGCGCGACGGGCAGTTCGATTCCGGCCATGCGCCCCACTTGCTTGGCCCAGAGGCCCGCGGCGTTGACGACATGCTCGCACTCGATGGTGCCTTTGTCGGTGATGACGCGCCAGCCATCGGCGGTCTGTTCCAGCGCTTCGACCTTGGTGTGCTCAAGCACCGACGCGCCGCGTTTCTTGGCTGCGCCTGCATAGGCGTGGACGGTGCCGGTGGTGTCGATATAGCCTTCGCGGTCGGCCCACATGCCGCCCAGCAGCCCTTCGGTGGACATGATCGGGCACAGCTCTTGCGCCTCTTCGGGGGTGACAAGGCGGCAGTCTTCGATGCCGATGGATTGGAAAGTGCGATAGGCCGATTGCAGCCATTCCCAGCGGTCGGGGGTGCCTGCCATCGTCAGCCCGCCCGTCATATGCAGGCCGATGTTCTGCCCGGATTCCTCTTCGATTTCCGGCAAAAGGTCGATGGTATAGGCCTGAAGCGCGGCGATGTTGGGATCTGCGTTCAGCGCGTGGATGCCGCCCGCTGCGTGCCAGCTTGATCCGGCCGTCAGCACCGAGCGTTCCAGCAGGCAGACATCGGACCAGCCGAACTTGGCGAGGTGGTAAAGGACGGATGCGCCGACAACGCCCCCTCCGATCACGACGACCCGGTAGTGGCTGTTCATGGCTGCGATCTCCCTACTTGCGCGCGTTTCTTTTGTCACGGTAGGGGGGCAGTGGGGCGCGGTCTACGTTCGTTTGCGACACGCGATGCCGTTTGTGGGCTACGCTCCGGGTCTGAGGCGCGCCAGCGTTGAGAGTATGAAAAATCCTGCGGCACAGCATACAATCGTGGGGCCGGTCGGCGTGTCGTAGAGGTATGACAGCCACAGCCCGCACGCAGCCGAGGCGCAGCCGATCAGTGCGGCGATCACCGCCATTTGCTCTGGTGCGCGGGCGAAGGGGCGGGCGGCGGCGGCGGGGATCAGCAGCAGCGCCACAATCAGCAGCACGCCAACGACCTTGATCGCGATGGCGACAACGACAGCGAGGGTAAGGGTCAGGATCATCTGTTCCCGCTTTGGCGAGATGCCGGAGGCTTGGGCGAGGTCGGGGTTCAGCGTCGCCGTGAGCAGCGCTTGCCAGCGCCAAATCAGCAGGGCGATCACCAGTGCCGAGCCGATCCAGATCACGGCGAGCGAGTCTTTGCTGACGACCAGAATATCTCCGAACAAATAGGCCATCAGGTCGATGCGCACCCCGGACAGGAAGGACGCCGCAACAAGGCCAATCGCCAGCGCAGAATGGGCCATGACCCCCAGTAGCGTATCAGTGGCATAGCCGCGCCCGCTGAGGGTGGACACGATTGCGCCCATCAGCAAGGCGATCACAAGCGCGCCGCCTAAAACCGACACGTCCAGCGCCAAAGCGATTGCGACGCCGAGGATCGAGGCGTGGGCCGTGGCATCGCCAAAATAGGCCATGCGTCGCCAGACCACGAAACAGCCGAGCGGCGCGGCGGCGAGGGCAACACCAATGCCCGCGAGCAGAGCGCGGATCAGGAAGTCGTCAAGTAATGTCAATGAGTTGTCTCGTGGCTGTGGTCGTGCGCGTGTTCATGATCGTGGTCATGATCGTGATCGTGCGAATGTGTGTGGGCATGCCTGTACAGCGCCAGCGCCCCTTGCGTGCCTGTGCCGAACAGCGCGCGGTATTCCGGAGCGGAGGCGACGACTTCGGGCGTTCCATGGCAACAGACATGGCCATTGAGGCAGATCACCCGGTCGGAGGCGGCCATGACGACGTGCAACTCGTGACTGACCATCAGCACAGCGCAGCCCATCTCTGCCCGCACGGTTTCAATCTGGCGGTAGAAGGCGGCGGAGCCGGGTTGGTCGAGCCCTTGGGTTGCCTCATCCAGAAGCAGCACTTGCGGGTCATGCAGCAGCGCACGGGCGAGGAGAACACGTTGGAACTGCCCGCCGGAGAGTTGCGTCAACTGACGGGTCCACAACGTTTGCGCGCCCGCCTGTTCCAGCGCGGCCATAGCGGTCGCTTTGCTGACACGTAGCGGCAGGTTCAGGAACCGCCCCACAGTCAGCGGCAAGGTCGGATCGATGGCGAGGCTTTGCGGCACATAGCCAAGGCGCAATCCGTCCGCGCGGTTGATTTGCCCAGAGGCCAGCGGCACTGCGCCAATGATCGCGCGCAGCAGGGTGGATTTGCCGGAGCCGTTGGGGCCTACGATGGTGACGATTTCGCCGGGGGCCAGCGACAGATCGACATTGGCCAAAACGCGGCGCCCGCCAAGGTCGATATTCAGGTCAGAAACAGAAAGGAGGGTCATGCGGTGCAGTTTGGGCAGAGGCCTGTGGCTTCGACGACTGCGGCTTCCACAAAGAACCCGGCCGCTTCCGCTGTGGATTGCAGCGCATTTCGGGCCGAGGCGGCGGGGGCTTCGGCCACAGATTTGCATTCCCGGCAGATTAGGAAGACCGGGCTATGCGCCTGACCGGGGGTGCAGCAGGCGATGAAGGCGTTCAGGCGTTCGATCTTGTGGGCAAAGCCGTGTTTTACAAGGAAATCCAGCGCGCGATAGGCCACGGGGGGCTGCGCGCCAAACCCGTCTTCGCGCGGTCATCCAAGCGCTTAACAATTGGGGGTGGTTC
>CAZPXE010000487.1:0-3021 GCA_964590545.1 uncultured Rhodobacterales bacterium
ACGGGCTGCTGACGGAGAACCGGATTTTCAAGCAGCGGAACGCGGATATCGGGATCATTTCCGAGCAGGAGATTCTGGACTGGGGTTACTCGGGCGTTATGGTGCGCGGATCCGGCCTGGCGTGGGATTTACGTCGCGCGCAGCCTTATGAATGCTACGACGAATTCGAATTTCAAATACCTGTCGGCAAGAACGGCGATTGCTATGATCGCTACCTGTGCCGCATGGAAGAAATGCGCCAGTCCCTGTCGATCATCAAGCAGGCGATTGCCAAGCTGCGCGAAGCGACGGGCGATGTCATGGCGCGGGGCAAAATCACGCCGCCGAAGCGCTCGGATATGAAAACGTCGATGGAAGCGCTGATCCATCACTTCAAGCTCTACACCGAAGGCTTCCGTGTCCCGGAGGGTGAGGTTTATGTCGCCGTTGAAGCGCCCAAGGGCGAGTTTGGCGTTTACCTGAAAGCGGACGGGTCCAACAAACCCTACCGCGCCAAAATCCGTGCGCCGGGCTACCCGCATCTCCAATCCATGGATCACGTCGCCAAAGGCCACCAACTGGCCGATGTCGCAGCGATTATCGGAACCATGGATATCGTGTTCGGGGAAATCGACCGGTGATGTATGGAGCCAGATCAAAACCAATCCCGGCTTGTGATCGAGCCGATGTCGCAATTCGAGGTGGATCTCGCGCAAGCTGGCGAAATGACGGTGCAGCTCGGTGTCGCTTGGCTGCTCGCGATTTTAGCGTTCGTTTTGCCATTTCTGGCAGCGATTTGGTTGGGGCGACGCTTTCAAAGCCGTTGGGTGTTTGTATGGGGTCCGCTGGCCGTAATCGTCCTGCACACGATGATTGCATTGGCCGTGCATTATCTGGTCTTTGTAAACCCGTCGTTCGAACGCGCGATTTGGATGATCTTTTTCGCGTGGTTCCCTTGAGTCTGCCAACAAATGTGGAGAATGCTGCATGAGTTTACGAGTAGGTTCGGCTCTGGTCGCCATATTCGCTGCATCAGCGGTGTTGGCTGACGGCTACATCGCTAATCAGCCCGAAAAATCAGCGGCTTACAAGGCAGCGATACAGGTTGCGGAAGCAGGGTGCTCGGTCAAGGCGATGGAGTGGGCGAATCTGGTGTTAGAGAATGGCGGCGTCGCGGGTGACGCGGTTGAGACGCTGACACAGATGCGCGACCACAAGGAAATCACCGAGGACAAGGCCACGCGTAGCTTTCGTCTGAACGGGGTGTTCGGGTGCTAAGCGCCTGTCATCAATATCATATCACGGGCGCGCAGGACGCGCCGCATCCGGGGGAAATCTAAGCCCATGCTCCGCCGTCTTCACGCAGACCAACCTGACAGTTTCGCTTTCACCCCCGCCAATCAGGCATGGGCAGAAGGCCAGATCACCAAATACCCTGAGGGGCGTCAGGCCTCGGCCATTATTCCACTGCTATGGCGTGCTCAAGAGCAAGAGGGCTGGCTGAGCCGTCCTGCGATTGAGCATGTGGCTGAGATGCTCGATCTGGCCTTTATCCGCGCGCTGGAAGTGGCGTCGTTCTACTTTATGTTCCAGCTTCAACCTGTTGGCAGCGTTGCGCATTTCCAGATTTGCGGCACCACGTCCTGCATGATTTGCGGGGCCGAAGACCTGATCGCAGTTTGTAAAGACAAGATCGCCGTCAAGCCGCACCAGATCAGCGAAGATGGCAAGTTCAGCTGGGAAGAGGTTGAGTGTCTTGGTGCCTGTGCCAACGCGCCGATGGCGCAGGTCGGCAAGGACTATTACGAGGACCTGACGGCGGAGAAATTTGCCGAGATCATTGACGAGATGGCGGCGGGCAAGGTGCCTGTGCCGGGGCCACAAAACGGGCGCTATGCGGCGGAACCGCTAAACGGTCTGACCTCGTTAAGGGATCAGGACAGCGGCAAGACGCAGTATAACGCTTCGGTTCAGACGGCGGTGGATATCGGCGATACGATCAAACGCATCGATGGGACCGAGGTGCCGCTGCTCACGCCGTGGCTTGGGAAGGCCGCGAACACGCCGAAGAAACCGGCCAAAGCGGCGAAAAAACCTGCTGAAGCCCCGGCGGCAGCGGAGAAAAAACCAGCCAAGGCGAAGAAAGCCAAAGAAAAAGCACCCGCTGCGGCAGAAAAAGTTGCTGTAAGTGATGCAGACAAGCCCGCGACGCTTGAGGCGGCGCGAGGCGGCAAGGCCGATGATCTGAAACTGATCAAGGGTGTTGGGCCGAAGCTGGAAAAACTGTTGCATTCCATGGGCTTCTTCCATTTCGACCAAGTTGGCAGCTGGGGCGAAAAGGAAGTTGGCTGGGTGGATGAGAACCTTGAAGGGTTCAAAGGTCGCGTTTCTCGCGATAGTTGGGTCGAGCAGGCAAAGCTGCTCGCATCGGGAAAAGATACAGAATTTTCCCAACGCGCTAAAAAAGACGGTAATAAATAAGGCGTGAGAGAAAGACCCAACGGGAGAGGTGACAAATCATGAGTAATAAGCAAACCAGTTTGATCTGCCTTGCAGGGGGATGGGGCCTGGCCTTTATCGCTGCTGCGCTGGCGGCGATCATCCTGATGTTGGTCGGGGACTGGCGCATCGTTCAAGCGCTGTTCGCGGCTATCGTTATATTCATCATCGTCGGTGCATTGGTAAGCTGGATTGCTTGCAAGCCGCTGCCTGCGCCGGGGGAGCATGATGTCACCGCGTCCAAAGGTGCCGCGCATCCAGTGCCAAGCAGCGCTGAGTCTGCAGCCGATGCTGTGGCGCGCGCAAAGGATGGCGAAACCGCGCCAAGCGCTGCGCCTGCAACAGCGGCGGAAGCTGCGGTCAGTCCGGCAGCGGCTGTCGCGGCTGCGAAGGCGGGGATGAAACCTTCGGCTTCATTGGCCGGCGAAGAGGACCTCGCATCGCGCAAGGGGACATGGCGTTATGAAGGCGGCGATGCTGCTGGGGCATCGGGTTCCGGCGGGGCAGATGCTGACGCCAAGGCGTCTGCGGCAAAAGCCGATG
>CAZPXE010000488.1:0-3021 GCA_964590545.1 uncultured Rhodobacterales bacterium
CGTTCAATGCCGGAGCGGGCGCGAATCCACTCATCCGACGTATCCAGCGTTTTCTCGAATTCCGCGTTTTCCACCACGCGGGCTGGCAGGTAATGCCCGACGCCGCACACAACGGCCCGAATGCTCATTCCCCGGCCTCCTTTTGGTCGGTTTGCCCGACCGTGTTTGTTATCTCACTCGGCTGCGCCTCTTGTGCGGCAGCCACCCGAGCGGCCAGTTTATCGGTAAAGCCGATCTGAGCAAGCTGGAAAGCCAGTTTGATCGCAGCCGACACGCCCGTGGCATCGGCGGAGCCGTGGGATTTCACCACCGTACCGTTCAGCCCAAGGAACACGCCGCCATTCACCCGGCGCGGGTCGATGCGTTTTTGCAGACGTTTCAGCGAGGTCAGTGCCAGCAGCGAGGCCAGTCGGGACAGCGGGGTGTACGCAAATGCTTCGCGCAGCAGTTTTCCGATCAGGCCTGCTGTGCCTTCGCCTGTTTTGATCGCCACATTGCCGGTAAAACCATCTGTGACGATCACGTCGCACTTATCGCCGGGAATATCGCCGCCTTCGACAAAGCCCACAAAATCGAGCGAAGCCGCATCCGCTTGCGCCGCGATCAGGTCATATGCGTCTTTGAGTTCGGGGCGGCCTTTATGTTCTTCGGTGCCGACATTGAGTAACCCAATGCGCGGGCGGGGCAGGCCCAGCCCGTTGCGGGCGTAGGATGCGCCCATCAACGCGTATTGCAAAAGGTCGGATGCGTCGGCGCGAATATCCGCGCCTACGTCAAGCATCACATTGAACCCATGCGGATTGGCCGAGGGCCATAGGATCGCAATCGCGGGGCGGTTCACCCCCGGCAGTTTGCGCAGTCGAATCATCGAGAGCGCCATCAGCGCGCCAGTATTGCCACACGACACTGCGACCGTCGCCTCGCCGTTGCGCACTGCCTCAACGGTGGACCACATGGAGGTACCTTTGCCCGTGCGCACAACTTGGCTCGGTTTGTCATCCATCGTGACAACGCCGGCAGCATCGCGAATCTCGCAACGGCCGGCCAATGTTTTGCGTTTGTCTACGAGGGGGCGCAGGACCGCTTCTGGTCCGTGTAAAATAAAACCGATTTCCGGGTTTTTCGCCGCCGACTGCGCGCAGCCCGCCACAATAGCTGACGGCCCTTGATCGCCACCCATCGCGTCAACGGACAAGATCGTTGGCCGGGCGACGCTTTGGCTGGGATCGGACTGGGCCGTCATGTCCTGCCTTCTGACAAGTGCCGCGCGGTCGAAAGCTTACGCGCGGCGCGGGACGGGCTTAGGCCGCGTCGTCTTCCAGATCGATTTCCTCGGCCATCGCGACAATCTCATTGTCGTCATAGTGACCGCAGGCCGCACAAATGTGGTGCGGACGCTTCATCTCACCACAGTTGGGGCATTCGTTCGGGTTTGCAGCCACCAATGCATCATGTGCGCGACGGTTGTTGCGGCGCGATTTGGAGACTTTATTCTGTTGCACAGCCATAGGATCGGCCCTTTTCGTCGTCTGGGTCCGGCATGTGTTGCCGACCATTCGTGGAATTCTTTGCCTGCGTTCAGGTTCCGCAGCGTTTAGGCCGTGGCCTGCCGCTTGTCCAACCCTAATTGCCTGAGCGGCGCAAAATACTCGGAAAACGGTTTTGCGCAAGGAGGATTCGCCGACAGTTGCGGGGTTTTAGCTGTCTTTCGGGTCCGTCAGTTGGTCTTTCAGGGCCGCGAGCCCGGCAAAGGGCTTTGCCTCTTCGTCACTCATGGGCTGTTTGCCCGGCTCTGTGACGCGAATCTCTATCGGGTCCAGCGCCCCTGCGCGGGGATACAGGGGCAGGGCGAGGCTCAGCGCTTCGGCAAGTATCGCCAAAGGATCGATGTAAGAGCCAAGCGCTTCGACATGGTCTTCATCCGACATTTCGGTTTCAGGCTCATCTGTGTCCTCGAAGGCCTTGAGGAAGGCACGCTCGACTTCGGTGTCGATACGAGTCGTGACCGGATCCAGCGTCGCTACACAAGTCTGCACTACAGTTGCACCCAAGGTGGCGCGAAGTTGCCAATCGCGTTTGCCCAGTGGCGACAAAGTACCTGTCAGCGTTACCTTTCTGAGATCGAGCAGGTCCAACTCGGCCTGCAAAGCCTCACGTTCACTGGCTGTTGGGGTTACGGCAACCTTAACTTCTCTTGATTGCGACAGGTCCGCGACGCGCAGCGCGTAACGGCTTTGTGTGGTGGTTGTCATTGTCTTTGGCCTCCCGTTTTTGTGGTGGCGCACAGGCCTGTCTTGAACAGAAGGCCATCCGTTGCTAGAGCGGATAGAGCGCGCATCCGCCAGTGGCAAGGGTGCACTGGTAAGGTTTGGGGGCTTTGGGATGAGACATGTGAAACGCATCGCGCGCGTTGGGCTTGGTATCTCGCTGGCCTTGGCTTTAAGCGCATGCGTCGCCAGCTATCGAAATCACGGGTACATTCCACCGGATGAACTTCTGGAAGAAATTGTTGTCGGCATCGATACGCGCGATTCCGTAGAAGAGACCGCAGGTCCGCCTTCTTCTGCAGGCATTCTGTCAGAAAGCGGCTATTACTACGTGCGATCTCGCGTGCGCAGCTTCGCCTACCAAGCGCCGCGCGTGGTTGAGCGGCAGGTGCTGGCCATTACTTTTGATGAGGCTGGCGTCGTCAACAACATCGAACGGTTCGGCCTCGAAGACGGTCGCGTGGTCACGCTTGAGCGGCGCGTGACCGAAACCAGTGTCGTGGATCGCACTTTCTTGCGCCAGCTCATCAGCGCAATTGGCCGGATCGGGCCGGGGTTCTGATGTCGATTGCCGTTGGTGCTGCCGAAATTCTGCGCGGCACCACGACTTGGATTTTGACGTGATTTTGCTGTCAAAAGGGGCGTTTCAGGCCCGTTTGGCATCCTCGCCGGAGGATCTGACGTCGGCGCAAGCCTTGCGCGCGCGTGCGTTCGGGTTGGCTGTGCCATGTGACGTGGACGCTTTTGACGAGGC
>CAZPXE010000489.1:0-3019 GCA_964590545.1 uncultured Rhodobacterales bacterium
CGATGCAGGCAATCGGCTCGCCCACATAGCGCACGCGGCCCTCGGCCATCATCGCGCGCTTGGGCGCGGCGCCGCCCGAGCCATCGCGGTTCTTGACGGTTGTGCCGGTCATATAGGCGTCAATCCCGGCCTCCAGCAGCTCGGCCTGCCCCAACACCAGATGCACACCATCGGCCCCGCGCGCCGCGTCCAGATCGAGCGGCGCAAGCGCGCCATGGGCGACGGTAGAGCGCAGGAAGAACGCATAAAGCGCACCGCTTGGAACGATATCATCCACATAGCGGCCCTGCCCGGTTAGAAACCGAACATCTTCAACCCGCTTGACAGGCTGGCTTTTTCCGAACTTTTCCATCGCGCGCTTCCTTCATGTCATGGTTGCTGACTTAATCGCGACACTAGGCGCGCGCGCGGCAATGTCCACCACCTCGGGCCGGGTGCGGCGAAATATTCTTGGGCGATTTGGCAGCACCGGCTTGGGCAGCCTCTGGAAAGGACGGTTTCACGCCATGCTCATGTCGCTGCGGGAACAGACCTTTGCCCGGCGTGGGATTTCTGTGTTATCCAGCAAACGGAGGTGTCGCCCATGATTACGTCGCAACCCACCCCTGCAGGTCGGCTGTCGCAGACCCAGATCGATGCCTATTGGCGCGACGGGTTTCTGTTCCCTGTGCAGGGGCTCAGCGCCGAAGACGCCGCCGCTTATCGCGCAGAGTTGGAACGGATCGAGACCGACTGGCTCGACGCCGGGCTGCCCCTGCCGCTGAACACCTACAAGCGGATCAATTCGCATTTGGTGATGCCGATGGTGGACCAGATCGCACGAACGCCGTCCATTCTGGATATTGTCGAGGGTGTGCTTGGCCCCGATATCCTGCTGTTTTCCGGCGAGTTTTTTATTAAGGAGCCGCAGACGCGCCAGATCGTGTCGATGCATCAGGACCTTACCTATTGGGGCCTTGGCGCGATTGACGGGCTGGTAACGGTGTGGGTGCCGCTCTCTGCCGCTACGCCCGCATCGGGCTGCATGGATTTCGTCGCGGGCAGCCACAAAAACGCGATCCTGCCGCATCAGGATACCTTTGCCGAAGACAACATGCTCTCGCGCGGGCAGGAAGTGGCCGTTGATGTACGACCCAAGGACAAGACCGCGATTGAGTTGCATCCCGGCCAGATCAGCCTGCATCACGGGCTGACGATCCACGGCTCCGGCCCGAATACCTCAGACGATCGCCGCATCGCCTGCGTGCTGCGCTATATCCGACCCGATATGGAAGCCCAAGAGCATGGGCGCGGGGTCGCGGCGCTGATGCGCGGGCAGGACCGGCACGGGAATTTTGAGCATACGCCTGCGCCGGTGGAGAATTTCGAGCCCGGCGCGCTGGCGCTTTATGAAGAAATCCGGGCGGCGCAGTCGGCAGTTATGATGAAAAGCGCGAAGGGCAAAAATGAGATGTATGCTTAGTGGCGGGCGCGAAGCGGATCACGCGTGATCCAGAACACAAAGACTAAACAATCCGCCGATACTTTGGAGACTTCGAACATGGATCACGTCAACTTCACCCGGATGAAAGACGGCACCCGCGAGGAATATGAATTCCTCACCAAGCATGAAGTCGAATACACCAAAGGCACCGCCGACAGGCTGTTGAAGGCGCTGGTGGATCTCGACGAAGGGCTGTCGGGCTACAAGGTCACGCGGCTTGGCCATTCGGTCCAGTCCGCAACGCGGGCATGGCGGGACGGGGCGGATATTGACTGGGTCGTCTCGGCCCTGCTGCATGACATTGGCGACATCTATGCGCCCTACAACCACGACGAATACGCCGCCTCGATCCTGCGCCCCTTCGTGCGCGAGCAATGCGCGTGGTGCGTTCAAACCCATGGCGATTTCCAGATGGTCTATTACGGTCACCATGTCGGTGGGAACCCGAACAAGCGCGACCAGTTCAAGGACAGCCCCTATTTCGACGATTGCGCAGAATTCTGCGAGCGCTGGGACCAAACCAGTTTCGATCCGGATTACAACGACCTGCCGCTGGAGTTTTTCGCCCCCATGGTGCGCGAGGTGTTCGCCCGCACGCCCTATGACCCGGACGTGATCCGCCCCGGCGCGCGGGAGCCTCTTGTGGGCGCGCCGCGATGACTGACTGGCGCGCGGATAGCGAATTCCCGTTCAAAGCCCCGCTTAGCACCGGGCCCGAGGTCACGCATACGGTCTATGTCAAAGGCGAGGGCCCGCCGATCTTGCTTATGCAGGAATTGCCCGGCATCGGGCCGGAAACGCTGGCGTTGGTGGACCGGCTGAATGCGGCGGGGTTCAAAGTGTACCTGCCGCATATGCTTGGCACGTTTGGCAAGATCACGATGAAGCGCAACATATTGCGCCTGTTCTGCATTCGGCGTGAGTTCAATATGTGGCTGAAGGGCCGCCAAAGCCCAATCACGGGCTGGCTGCGCGCCTTGGTGGCAGACATCCAACAGCGCGAAGGCGGCGCGCGGGTCGGCGTGATCGGCATGTGCCTGACCGGTGCCTTTGCCCTGCCCCTGATGGCCGAAGACGCGGTGTCCGGCGCAGTGGCCAGCCAACCCGCCCTGCCCTTTAACGGCAAAGGCGCGTTGCAAATGACCGCGGGCGAGGTGCAAGCCGCCCGCGCTGCCATGGCCGAAAAAGGCACCGCGCTCGCGATGCGTTACACCGGTGACAAACTGGTGCCAGACGTGCTGTGGGAGGCGTTGCAGACTGCGTTCGGCGATACTCTGGAAGTTGAAGAATACCCCAGCGATCAGCACTCGCTTTTGACGCTGCATTTTCACCAGCCTGCTTATGATCGTATGGAAGCCTATTTCAAAACTCGGTTTGGAATGGCGTAGTTCCGGCCCGCCCCGGGCCTGACCCGGGGCCTCTCTGAACAACGCGCGCCGCATGGAAAATCGAGGTCCCGGATCAAGTCCGGGCCGGGTTTAGTCGGCGTTAGTCGGCAATCTCGGCGACCGCCGCTGTCACAGCCGCTTGCGTCAG
>CAZPXE010000490.1:0-3009 GCA_964590545.1 uncultured Rhodobacterales bacterium
CGCGGCACCGCCCGCACCCGCGCCAGCGCCGTTTCGCGCACCAGCATCCAATTGTTCAGCAGCACCGGGTGGCTGACCAGAAACGGGGCCATGCCAAGCCCGGTCGCATTGCCGATCCCGAGGCCCCGCTTCAAATCCCGGTCCAGCGCCACGCCGCCCACATGTTCAACCAGATCAACGGTAAATCCCCGGATCAGCCAAACGGTGAGCATTTCGGCCATGAACGACATCTCGAAACCGGGGCGTCCGGCGAGCAAACCTCTGTCCGCAATGCCGAATTTCCCGTTGCCATAGACAGCGGTGGTGCGCATCAGATAGCCGATCTCAGCCAGCCGCGCCGGGTCCGGCTGCGTGCCTGCGCGCAACCGCTCCACCACATGCGTCCAAAGCCGCACCGATTTATTCGCCCGGCTCAGCACCAGATCGCGCGCCGTGAACCGCCCCGCCTCTTGCTGCGGCGCGGCCTCGGCAATGCGCGCCAGTTCGCCTGCATCCGGCACCCCGTCATAGAGCACAAAGGCCGCATCCCACGCCGTCGCGATCACCCGGTCCGAGCGGTCATCATCGGCAAGCGGCTGGCTTAGCGCGACCAACGAATATGTACGCCCATACAAATCGACAGAGTAAACCGCGCGGCCATACCCTGCCGAATCCATCTCCCACACCACCCGGCGCGGGGCGCTGCCATGATCGCGCAGACGGCGCGTCAGAACACGCAGGAAGCTAAGCCGCGTGGCGAACATCGACCCCAGCCGCGACAGGCGCATCACCTCCGACGGAGGACGCAGCGCGGTTTGCGGTGGGGCGACGAAGTCCTTCATTGCGGCCCGAAGCCCTGTTCATAAAAGCGCAGCCAGTTACCGCCCATAAGGCCGTCCACCTCTGACTGAGAGAACCCAACCGCGCCTAACCCTTTGGCGATATTTCCAAAATGGCGGTTATCCTGAAACCAATCCGGCATTGGCGGAAAGCCTGGATTGTCGGCGGAGCCTTCCCCATAGTCGATCTGTTTCGACCAGCGGCCCACGCGCATCCACTCGACCACGCTATTGGGTTGGTCCTGACACAGATCGCTGCCGATCCCGAGATGCTCGGCCCCATACCGCTCCGCCGCCTGCGCAATCATCGCGCAAAAGCTGTCCAGCGTGCAGGCCGTGCCGCCTTTCAGGTGATGCGGATAGAGCGAAAAGCCCAACATCCCGCCGCGCGCGGTCAGCGCCCGTAACACCTCGTCCGATTTGTTGCGCAGCGCCGGGTGCCACCAACCCGGATTTGCATGTGTGATGGCGATGGGCCGGGCACTGGCGTCGATAGCTTCCAGTGTGGATCGCTCTGCGGAGTGGGACATATCGACAACCATGCCGACCCGGTTCATCTCGGCCACCACCTGACGGCCCATGCGGGTCAGGCCGGTATCGTCCTCCTCATAGCAGCCCGTCGCCAGAAGGGACTGGTTGTTATAGGTCAATTGCATGAAACGGATGCCAAGCTGGTGGCAAATCTCGACCAGCCCGATATCGTCCTCAATCGGGCTAGGGTTCTGGAAACCAAAGAAAATCGCGGTGCGGCCTGTGTCCTGCGCGCGCGTCACATCCGCCGCCGTGGTCCCTTTGAAAATCAAATCGGGATGGGCTTCGAACCAGCGGTTCCACGCCTCAAGGTTCAGCACCATTTCGCGGAAACTCTCGTGATAGGCGATGGTCACATGAACCGCATCGACCCCGCCTTCGCGCATTTGGGCGAAGATCTTGGGCGACCAGTTGGCGTATTGCAGATTGTCGATCAAAGGCGCTGTCATAGCGCGCAGATTGAGGCCAAACCGGGTGCCTTGGCAAGTGTTTCAGTCGATGCGCCCCGGCGTGCGTGACAGGCGCGGCGCGGGCGCGGCTTGGCGGACACCTTCGCGCGTCACAAACGTCCCGCGCGCGGTGTTATGCGAATGCTGTTCGGCTTCATCAGGCGACAGAACCGGAGCGATACAGGCGTCGGAGCCGTCGAACAGCTCTGCCCAATGGTCCCGCGTCTGGCTTGCAAACAACGCCTCATACGCCGCGTGCAAGTCAGGCCACGCGTTTTGGTCATATTGGCGCATCGCCTCTGCCGGATCACGCCCCGCCAGCCGGAGGAACTCGGCAAAGAACTGCGGCTCGAGCGCCCCAAAGGCGATGAAACCGCCGCAAGCGCATGTATAGCAACGATAAAATGGCGCGCCGCCGTCGAGCAGGTTTGCGCCCCGCTCCGTCGACCACTCTGCGCGCGCCTGCCAACCATGCAGCAAACCCATCATCGCGGGCACGCCTTCGGCCATCGCCGCATCAACCACCTGCCCTTTGCCAGAGCTGTGCCGCTCAATCACCGCCATCAGGATGCCGAACAGCAAGAACATCGTCCCGCCGCCAAAATCCGCCACCAGATTAAGCGGCGGTGTCGGCGCGCGCCCCGCCTCGCCCGTCATGTAAAGCGCGCCGGTGAGCGCCAGATAGGTCAGGTCATGCCCCGCCACCTGCGCCAGTGGCCCGTCTTGCCCCCATCCTGTCATGCGCGCATAGATCAGCGTTTCAGGGCAATCCGCCGGGCCTAGCCCTAATCGCTCCATCACGCCGGGGCGAAAGCCTTCGATCAGAACATCTGCACCGGCGATCAGCGCACGGGCCTCAGCCAGCCCCACGTCAGACTTCAAATCAAGCACGACAGACCGCTTGCCGCGTCGGTTCACATCCGTCGGATCATCAGCGACTTCGGCCCGGTCAATGGTGACAACCTCCGCGCCATGATCGGCCAGAAGTTGCCCCGCCAACGGCGCAGGCCCCAGCCCGGTAAACTCTACGACCTTCAGACCGCGCAGCGCCCCGAAGCCCCGATCGTGTTGCTTAACGCCCATGACCTCGCGCAATGCTCCCGTCTTCACTCGGCGACATAAACTCCGCCCTCTCGCAGATCGGCCGCGCCGATATGCTGCCGGGTTACGCCCGCCGCGATCCGGCAGGCTTAGGGCTACCCCATCTGATA
>CAZPXE010000491.1:0-3001 GCA_964590545.1 uncultured Rhodobacterales bacterium
GCGCCTTTGAAGGTGATCATGGTGTCGTTGCCATTATGCTGAGATTTGGGATCAAACTTCGTATCAATACACCGTCAACAAGCAACCGTCTCCGAAAGGTTTGCGACAAAGCCATCAATCTGTAAGCTGTTGATCTTGCGATGCCGAGCTGTTTGGCGGCTTGTCCAGCGGTCATTCCGGCTTGAACAAGGTTTCGCAGGGCCAGGACGGTTTCTGCTTCGAGGGGCGGCCTTACAGGCTTCTGGCCCTGTGCTCTGGCGGCTTCGATGCCGTCTTTTGTGCGTTCTGAGATGAGGCGACGTTCGAAATGGGCGATGGCTCCAAAGACGTGGAAGATCAGTTCACCGGCGGCGGATGTCGTGTCGATCCGCTCTTCGAGACTGATCAGGCCGATGTCTTGGGTTTTCAGATTTTCGACGGTTTCCAGAAGCTCTTTTAGCGAGCGCCCGAGCCGATCCCGCCGGGTGACGGCCAGGCTGTCGCCGGGTCGGGCGTGATCGATCAAGGCGCATAGACCAGGGCGGTCAAATTGTTTGCCAGACACAACATCTTCAAACACGCGGATGGCTGCAGCGTCTTTCAAACGGTTGACTTGGCCACTGAGGTCTTGATCAGCGGTTGAGACGCGCGCATATCCGAGTATATCGCCTTTTCTGGTCAATTTTGATCACAGGATTTGACTGCTTGTTCGCCACTGCCTGCGGTGAAGTAAGTTCCATCGGGCCACAGTGCGATATTGTTCGTTACGGTACAGCCCCTTGGATTTTGCGTCGAAAGTAGAAAACCTAGATTGATCCCTGGGGATATAGGGCTCAACCGTCGGTCTATTTCGTGCGTGCCTTGCCCGATGAGTTTGGTCTGGCGCAACAAAAAGCGCCGGAGCAGCAGTCCTTGCTCGTCTTCGGTCAATACCCGGTTCGGGTCTTGCAAATAAATGTCACATAGATTGCGTGTGGGGCCGTCTCGGGAAGTCCAAACAGTGTAGACAATGTAGAGTTCGGAATTTACAAAGGCCCAGCCTGTTTGGGTTGAATCGGTTCCCCATGATCGGCTGTGCTCTTCATGGACTTGCATAGGCTGTAACTCTGCCTCGTCCAGTGAGAGCGATTGTTCAATCGCGACACGGCAGCGTTCGAAGAGCTTGGCAAAATCATCATGTATTGGGGACGCGTGGATGGCGCCGCCGCTGAAAACGAGTGCCGCCAAAACAAACCCAATGAGTCTTCTCAAGTCTTTTAACCGTTCGTTTTAGAGGCAGGTTTCCAAACGTCTTTGAGATATAGGTATTGGGCATGAAACCTGTCTCACTATTCATCTTAATATTATGGGGTGTCTCAAAATGATCAACACCATTTTGAGGGCAATCCCATGCCAAGGCGATCCATTTTGACCGAGCGCCAGCGTTCGGCGCTTTTCGATTTACCCACCGACGACGCATCGATGCTGCACCACTACACCCTCGCTGATGATGACCTTCAACATATCAACGACCGAAGGCGATCAGAAAACAGGATCGGCTTTGCCTTGCAGCTCTGTACTTTACGATATCCAGGACGCCTTCTTTCATCTGACGAGGTCATCCCGGAATAAGTGCTGCGCTTCATCGCGGCGCAGCTTGGCCAGTCCAGCGATGATATCTTGCCCTATGCTGTGCGTCGCCAAACTCGTCAGCAACATTTGCACGCTCTGCGCCAGATATACGGCTTCAAGATGTTCTCGGGTCAGGGCGCACGATGTCTCAAGGCTCGGCTTGAGAAAGTGACCGAAACGGCCCGGTCCAACGATGATCTGGCACGCAAGTTTGTCTAAGAATGCCGGCGGACGCAGACGGTCCTGTCAGGCGTCACGGTCATCGAGCGTTTGTGCGCCAATGCCCTTGTCGCAGTGGAGGGCAGAATAGAAACCCGGATTGCGGATAAACTGGATGACCAAACGAAGGAACGGTTGGACGCACTGCTGAGCGAGTTTGTCGATGGCAAGGTCAGCCGGTTCGTCTGGCTGCGTCAGTTTGAAGTGGGCGGCAATTCAGCAGGCGCATCCCGGCTTTTGAACAAGCTAGAATTCTTGCAGGCATTGGGTCTGTCGACCGATATCCTGAACGACATTCCACCTCACCGGATCACACGTTTGCGCCTTCAGGGTGAAAGGTGCTTCGAGATGGTGTGCGCGACATCACCAGTGACTGGCGTCTGGCGATCCTGTCTGTCTGCGCCATCGAATGGGCCGCAGCCATCACGGATGCCAGATCATCGCTGCAGGAGACATTGCGTTCCTTCAAAGATCTTGGAGCTGCCCTGCTGGAAGCCAAAGGTGATGGTGCATCTCTTGATGATGCAACAGAGACCGCCTGCGGCTGGACACGTCTCGAAAGCATGGTATCAACAACCGCCGTATTGACCGATAAAATGGCCGCTGATGCCCTGGCGTATGTCATTCATGGATATCACCGGTTTCGGCGGTACGCGCCGCGCATGCTGCGTGCGCTAGATATCCAGGATGCCTCCGTGGCCGCACCGTTGACAAAAGCCGCCAATATCATCGCCGAAGATCAAACCGATGCGCCCCGCCAGACTGCTTTCCTGCGTCGAAATTCGAAATAGCATCGCCATCTCAATGCCCAAAACCCGATAACAACCGGCTTTGGGAGGTAGCTGTGCTATTCTAAATCCGCGACGCGTTCCGGTCTGGTGACATCTGGCTTCCGCACTCCCGGCGGTATGCAGACTTGAAACAGGCGCTTGTGCCGATGGAGGCTGCCCAAACAATATCTCGCCTGACCATGCCATTCGAGCCGGAAACCTGGCTGGCCGACCGAAAGGCACGGCTGCACGAAGGGCTAGCAAGGTTAGCTAAAGCCGCGAGAACAGGCGCTATCCCAGGTGGTTCTATTGAAAATGGCATCCTTAAAATAGATCGACTGACAGGGGCTGTGCCTGACGAGGCAGATGCCATGGTACTCGATCTCTATGGCCGCCTGCCTGCGGTTCGGATCACCGATCTG
>CAZPXE010000492.1:0-2982 GCA_964590545.1 uncultured Rhodobacterales bacterium
CTCGCCGGTGCGCGTGGGGAAGGCGACGTCCATCGTGATGCTGCTTTCCAGCCCCAGAACGGCGCGGGTCAGCGTGACGCGGTGGCACCACGGGCAGTTCAGCGCGACAAAGAGGTGATAACGGCCCGGTTCCGCTGGGAAGTCCGGATCGCCGATGGCATGGCGGAAGCCGCTGACGCCGCGCACGAATTCTCCGCGTACGCGGCGCGCTTTGGCACCCGCCTGATCCTCTTGCGTTGAGGTGTCGCCGGTCATGTTACCCCCTCAGCCGGTGGTGCAGGATGATCGGCACGGCAAGCTCTTCTTCATCGCTCAGATGGCGGTTCAGAAAGGCTTCGATGGCTTCAGCCGCGGGCAGCACCGCGTTTGCCTCGTCCATCGCTTGCGTTTCATCCAATGTTGCCAGCTTGATGACACGGTTTGCCTTGCGTGTCATGTCATCGAGCACGGCGTCGAGGTCGGCATGATCCTGTTCGAGCAACTCAAGCCCCGCGTCAAAGCGCGGATCGGCGGCGGAGAGTTCGGGGAAGTAACTGCGATCCTCCCACCCGTGATGGCCGTGAAGATTTCCGACGAGATTGCCGCCGAAATACGACAGCCGCCCGACATAGTCGCCAAGGGCCATGTCCTTGTTCAGCACCTCTTGCGTGTCGAGCCGCACCCGTTCGGCCACGCGTCGAAACATCTGGTGTGCGCCCAGCCAGTGGCGGGTTTTCTCTTTGAAACCGGGATGTGCTTCCCACGCGTCGCGGGGGTAGCGCTCTAGAAGAAACCGCATCTCATCGGGCAAGTCGTGGTCGCGCATTGTGTAAGTGTCGAGCATTGGTTTTCTCCTTTCGGAGCCAATGTGGGCAGCGTCGGGGCAGTGAGAAGGCCTCGCCCCGGCAGGGCGGCTATGCGCGGGGTGCAACGCGATGTGCGTGCGATTGCGACGGTCAGCCCAGTTCTAGACTGATGACCGCAAAGAGCGAATGGGCGCGCGGTGTATACGCGCCTTTGTACATGCGCGCGGTTTGGAACCCCGCTGTCAGGCCCAACTGTTCGCAAAGGGTTGCGAGATCGCCCGCGCTTTCAGGCACGTCCAAAGTGATTGGGCCCCTCGCGCGTTCGGCGGCGCATAAGATTAAGGACTGAGCGGTTTGAACATCCTGAGCGACAAGCGGGCCAATCTTAGCCCCGGTTTGGCAGGTTCGAACCGTGCAGAAGCCGCGTATCTGATCGCCGCTGGCTAGAACAAGTGTTTCGCGGTTTGCGGAGTGCGCCAGCCATGGCTGCATGTAGCTGGGTTTGGCAACGCCGGAAGCCTCTGCCTCCATTGTGATGAGCGTGGCGAGGTCGGTTGATCTGGCTGGGCGAATGT
Source organism: uncultured Rhodobacterales bacterium (assembly GCA_964590545.1). Classification (GTDB taxonomy): domain Bacteria; phylum Pseudomonadota; class Alphaproteobacteria; order Rhodobacterales; family Rhodobacteraceae; genus Aliishimia. The sequence continues at coordinate 1,361 of CAZPXE010000492.1, forward strand.
TTGGGTTGTCTTGCCCGATGACGGTCCCGGTGAAGCGGGTCGTGCTGCCTGCCGGGGCAAAACCGGACTTGCGGTAATTGGCTTGCTGCGCCTCGACGCCATCCAGTCCGACCACGCGGGAGCCAGCATGTCGCAGAGCATGGGTCCACAAGGTGAAGCCGATACCTTGGCCGCGAAAGTCTGGGCGCACGATATAGAGGCCGAGAAAGGCAAAGTCTGGCGTGTGGTTGACGAGCGAAATCGAAGCAACAGGTGCGCCGGAAGGATCAAGGGCCACGAAAAAGCCGTTGGGATCGGCAGCGTGGAAGGCCGCTGCGTCATCAAGGCCGGGGTTCCAGCCTTCTTCGGCGGCCCAAGAGAGCGCCACTTCAAGCTCTGCCAGCGTCGCGACACGAATATCGCTCATCCGTCCAAAGCCTCGCGCAGAGTGGTCGCGCCATCGGAGCGCTCGCGCAGGTCAAGCTGCGAGAAAATGTCGAGCAAATGCCCTTTCATCAGCTCTTCGGCGGCGTCGGGATCGCCCGTGCGGAAGGCATCCAGAAGCGCGTGATGGGCGTTGCTTTCACACAGCGCGTTACGCCTGCGCCAATAAAGGGCGATTACCAAAGAGGAGCGGGAGACCAGTTGGCGCAGGAATTGCTCAATCGTTTGCTGATCAGCAATCCGGGCGATTTCCAGATGGAAAGTGCCGGAGAGTTTCAAGGCCAGCCCCGCCTCGTCACGGGCAAGGGCGGCATGTTCTTCGTCGATATGCCGTTCCAGCAGAGCGATATCGGCTATGTTCGCGCGTTCGGCAGCGGCGCGGGCGGTGGCAGGTTCGATCAGGGCACGGGCCTGAAACACCTCACGCGCTTCTTTGAGCGTGGGCTTGGAGACGAAAGCCCCACGGTTCTTTTCGATGGTCAGGAGGCCCTCAAATTCCAACGAGCGCAGGGCTTGGCGGACAATGGTTCGACTTACGCCGAAAATCTCGCCGACCTCGTCTTCGCGCAGTTTCGCGCCCGGTTGCAGGCGGTGTTCATGGACCGCTTCGGTCAATTGCGTCGCGATATGCTCGGCGGTGACGGGGGACGATTCGGTCATTGCTCGCATGGTGTACCTCTGTATGTCAGCCTGAACAGACCGGGCGGCGCACTCAAGTTGTCCCCGAGATGGGCGCAGATCGTATACAATCGTTGCTTAAATTTTATACAAAAATTTTCCAATGATCTAATTTTGCGGCACTTCCTCTGCGGCTCGTTCCAGGCAGATCGGATTCACCTTGGCTCCAGAGCGCCCTTTGGGTCAGCCTGATCCTAACAACCCGGGGGCGGCATGAGCCAGCGACTTGACCTTGAACTGATCAGTCTAACCAAGCGCTATGGTGCGACTGTCGCGGTGGACGCGATCAGTTATCATTTCAGTGCAGGGACTTACGCCTGTTTGCTAGGGCCTTCGGGGTGCGGGAAATCCTCGACGTTGCGGATGATTGCAGGACATGAAAGCGTTTCGGACGGAGCGATTACGCTGGGCGGGCGCGATGTATCGCACTTACCTCCGGCCAAGCGCGGCACGGCGATGATGTTCCAGAACTATGCACTGTTTCCGCATTTGACGGTGCGAGAGAATGTGGCTTTCAGCCT